>DQOE01000378.1 GCA_015658765.1 Verrucomicrobiota bacterium
AGCCGGGCACCGGCTTCCCGCACAACCGCAGCTACGAGCGCAAATATGGACGGGTGCCCAAGCTTGGCGCGGGACAGTCGCGCACGTTTGAGCTGAACTTCGCAATCCTGGCCAACGCCGGCGAGGTCAAAGCCGCCGCCGTAGCGGTGAAGAAATTGCAGGGCAACGAAGGCCCCGAGATTCAAAAAAATCCGGAGGAATAACCCCTTGGATTGGAGCGCAAGACATTACTCCACCGCCTCGATTTTATCAAAGCGTCCAGCCAGCCTTGCCAGGCGCAGTTCTTTGTCGCCAAGCGGCGGGGGTGTCCGCATAGTCCGTCGCCCAAATGTTGGGCATCTCCACCATGACACGGAAACATTTTATCTTTATCAAACTCATCATGGGCTTGGCCTTCGTTGCCGCCGCGCCCTTGGCCAAGGGCGACTGGAAAGTCGTCGAGCATCCCAACCCGCTTGGCCCCGGCCAAGCCGTTGACGTGCTACTCGACGGCAAACCGGTCGTGCGCCTCGTGCACGGCGACGGGCAGATCAAGCCGTTCCTGCACATCTTCGGCAGCGGCGGCGAATTGGTGACCAATCCCGGCCTCGACAGGGAGGGCAACAGGGCCGGTTTGTTCAACCATCACCGTGGCATCTTCATCGGTTGGAACAAGGTTTCGTCAGAGCTGGGCAAATACGACATGTGGCACAAGGGCGGCCCCGGCAACGGGCGTTACGACATCGTGAAGTTTGAAAACACGACGACCAAGAATTCCGCCTCGATCGTCGCTCACATCAAGTGGCGCGCCACGCAGAAGGACGCCAGCGGAAGCGACGTGATGCTCTCCGAGCGTCGGACGTTCAACGTGTCGCGTCCGGGTGGCAGGTATACGCAGGTCGATGCCGGATTTGCGTTGAAGGCAGAGTGCGATGTCAGCCTCGGGGGCGACCTGCAACATGCCGGTGTGCATTTCCGCGCCCATACCGAGGTGGCTACGCGTAACAAGGAAACCAGCTATCTTTGGGAACCTTCCAATGCCGCTGGAAAGGGCAAGGTTATCGATGACAACCACCAGTGGGCACGTCTGCTTTTTCCGATTGGCAAACGTTGGTACACGGCTCAGGAAATGAATATTCCAGCCAACGGCGTGAAGGAACTTTCGTGGCGCGACTACGGCCGCTTCGGCTACTTCCTGCCCAAGCAATTGAAAAAGGGCGAACCGTTCAACCTGAAATTCCGTTTTGCCATTGAGGAAGTTGACGCACCGGCCAACGCGCCCAAGCAGTCGGACGAACAGTCCAAGGTGTCGCACCAGCTTTGCACCAAGCGCTACGAGGAGTTCCTCAAGTCGCTCAAGTAACTCGCCGCCCGGCCAAGCGCTTGGCTTGATTTTCTGATGTCGCTTTCCGACAAGCTAAACCCCGCGCTGAACACCCTGCCGGTGTACCAGCCGGGCCGCCCGATCGAGGAGGTCGCACGCGAGCTCGGCCTTGAGCGTGACGAGGTCATCAAGGTCGCTTCTAACGAGAATCCGCTTGGCCCCAGCCCTCTCGCCGTCGAGGCGATGAAAACCGCTATTGGCCAAAGCCACCTTTACCCGGATGGCAATGCGTTTTACCTGAAGAATAAACTGGCGGCCAAGCTGGACATCAAGCCGGCGAACCTCATCCTCGGTAACGGCTCCAACGAGATCATCGAGTTTGTGTCGCACGCGCTGCTTGGTTCCCGCGACGAGATAGTCGTGTCGCAATACTGCTTCGCCATTTATCCACTGGTGGCGATGATAATGGGAGCCAAGGTCAACACCGTTCCCGCGGTCGAGCATGGGCACGATTTGCAGGCAATGCTCGAGGCGATCACGCCGGCGACACGCATTGTCTGGGTGGCTAACCCGAATAATCCCACCGGCACCCTGGCCAAGCCGAGGGACGTTCGCGCCCTCGTCGAGCAGGTCCCAGACGACGTGCTGCTGGTAATGGACGAGGCGTATTACGAGTTCCTCGAAGAGCCGGTCGACCTGTTGCCGCTGGTGCGCTCCAACGAAAAGCCGAACCTGCTTCTGATGCGCACCTTCTCGAAAATCTACGGCCTGGCCGGGCTGCGCATCGGCTACGGCATCGGGCACCCCGACTTCGTCTCCGCGCTGGAGAAAGTTCGCCAGCCATTCAACACCAACGCTGTGGCGCAGGCCGGCGCGATGGCTGCGCTTGACGACGACGCGCACCTGGCCGCCACCCGCAACACCAACGCGGATGGACTGAAGTTTTTTGAGGCGCTCTGCGTGGAGCAGGGGATCGAGTTCGTGCCGTCGTACGCCAACTTCGTGATGCTGCGGGTCGGCGACGGGCAGGCGGTGTTCGAGGCGATGCAGCGGCAGGGCGTGATCACGCGCCCGATGGGCGGCTACGGCCTCCCCGAATGGATTCGTCTCTCCATCGGCACAGCAAAAGAAAACCAACGAGCCACCGAATCACTCAAGGCTGCGCTGGCCTAATCCCTGTCAGTCAGGGGCCAATCGAAGTGGATGCGTTTGCCTTTGCGGAGGAGGGTCAGCGGGAGTTTGTCACCGACCTTGTAGTTGAGCTTCACGTGCATGTTGAAATGCTCGGAGCTTATCCGTAGCGGGTTGCCTTCCATGCCGATGATGATGTCGCCTTTTTGCAGGCCGGCGCGCTTGGCGTTGCGGCCCTCGGGTCGGTCGGTGTTGATCCAGCGCACCTCGAGCGGCTTCACGCCCTTGGCCAAGCGCAGTGACTTGATCTGCTTGTCTTTCATCGGTGCGCACCACGTGGCTAAAACCGGCTTGATCGACCAAATCGAGCCGCGCCACGAAATATCGGTCTTCTTCC
>DQOE01000364.1 GCA_015658765.1 Verrucomicrobiota bacterium
GCTTTTACAAAAAGAGCACGAGCGTGAACGGATTCCCGATCGTTTCATCGGGCAAAGTTTCGGATTATGCACTCAAGGAGGCGGCCTATCTCGTCGACCATATGATCGGCCATCGGCAGGACATCATCGATAACATGGTCAAGCGCAACTGCCGCCTTGTCGTTATGGCACACGACGAGTTCACCACGCAGGTGCCGGAACACAGCAAGATGACGCCGGCCGAGTTTTGGGATCGCCGCGCGCGCGGACTCGGCTCCTCCCGCACGGATCCGGTCGCCAGTTGCGCCGAGGAAAACCTGCTCTGCTACCCCGGCGATCCGTATAACACGGAGAACATCATGATCCACGAGTTCGCCCACGCCATCCACCTCAACGGCATCTTCGACGTCGACACCACCTTCGACAAACGGCTCGGCAAAACCTACAAGGCCGCGATGGCCAAGGGGTTGTGGAAGAGCAAATACGCCGCCAACAACAAGGCCGAGTATTGGGCCGAGGGCGTGCAAAGCTGGTTCAACACCAACCGCCCACCGGATCACGACCACAACCACGTCGACACCCGCGAGGAACTCAAGGAGTACGACCCCGGCTTGGCCAAGCTGGTTGGGGAGATTTTCGGCGACACCGGGTGGCGCTACAAACGCCCCTCCCAACGCAAGTCACCCGGCCACCTGCAGGGCTTTGATCCGCTCAAAACACCCATCTTCAAATGGCCAAAAGAACTCAATGACTTCTACCTCAAACACATCCGGGAGCAGAACAAGACGTAAACACCCCCGCTTGGCCAAGCGCTTGGTTGACTGACTTGGGCTTCGCCAGTACACAACCGGCATGCGATTTTTTTTCGCCTTTCTTTTTACTGTAGCTTCCTCGATCATCGCCCAAGCGACCAAGACCGATAAGCCCAACATCATCGTCATCATGGCCGACGATCTTGGCTACGGTGACATTGGCTGTTACGGGGCCAAGCCGGAGAATCTCAAGACCCCTAACATCGACCGACTCGCCGCAAACGGCCTGCAATTCACCAACGGCTACTGCTCTGCCTCGACCTGCACGCCGACTCGGTTTTCGTTTTTGACCGGCAAGTATGCGTTTCGCCAGAACAACACCGGCATCGCTCCGCCGAACGGACCGGCCATCATCCAGCCCGGCGTCGAGACGCTGCCGTCGCTGCTCAAGAGCGCCGGTTACACGACCGCCGTGATCGGCAAATGGCACCTTGGCCTAGGCGGTCCGAGTGGGCCGGATTGGAACGGCAATCTGAAACCCGGCCCTCGCGAAATCGGCTTTGACTTCAACTACCTCCTGCCCACCACCAACGATCGCGTGCCACAGGTTTATGTCGTGAACCATCGCGTGAAGAATCTCGACCCAAAGGATCCGCTGTGGGTCGGCAGGAAAAAACCAAGCCCCGACCACCCGACGGGTCTCACACACCGCAGCACCCTCAAGATGGACTGGAGCCACGGGCACAACTCGACCATCCATAACGGCATCAGCCGGATCGGCTTTTACACCGGCGGCCACGCGGCGCGTTTCCGCGACGAGGACCTCGCCGACGAATGGGTGAAGCAATCCAACAAATGGATCGAGGCCAACAGGGACAATCCGTTCTTCCTGTTTTTCTCGTCGCACGATCTGCACGTGCCGCGCATGCCGCACGAACGGTTCCACGGCACATCCGGCCTCGGCTTTCGCGGCGACGCTGTCGTGCAACTCGACTGGTGCGTTGGCGAACTGGTCAAGACCCTCGACCGGCTGAAACTTTCCGACAACACGCTCATTGTTTTTTGCTCGGACAATGGCCCGGTCGGCGATGACGGCTACAAGGACGGCGCGCTCGAAAAGATGGGCGACCACCGGCCGAACGGCCCGTTCAGCGGCGGTAAATACAGTGTGCTCGAGGGCGGCACGCACACGCCGTTCATTACCTATTGGCCCGGCAAAATTGCAAAAGGCACCTCAAACGAAATGGTCTGCACCATCGACCTCGCCGCCAGTTTCGCCGCCCTCACGGGGGTCGAACTTCCGAAGGATGCCTGCCCCGACAGCTTCGATGTCATGGACGCGTTGCTCGGCAAAGAAGGCGCCAAGGGCCGCAGGCATCTCGTCCAGCAGGACAACGGCAAAGGTGGCAACTACGGCTTCCGCGCCGGAAAATGGAAACTGCAACGCCACGACTCCAAGCGCCGGCACAACGTCCACGTGACTACCCAACTGCAATTTCATCCCGCGCCGCGTTTCTCTCTCTTTGATCTCAGCAAGGATGTGCAGGAAAAAAAGAACATCGCCGACCAGCACCCAAAGGTGTTGGAGCGCATGAAGCAGCGACTACAGAAAATCATCGCCTCCGGCCGAAGCCGCCCGTAGCGCACAGGGCCGTTCCCAATTACAAACCCCGGCGGCGGGCGCTTAGTAGGATGACGCCACCGATGGCAAGGATTGCGGCGCCGACAAAGACGACCCAAGTCATCGTTGAAAACTTCGGTTTCTCTTTTGCGCTCGGTTCCGTCGCTTGGCCAAGCGATCCTGGCGGCGTGTTTGCGGCCAAGCTGCCGGTTCGATAACCGGTGAGCAGTTCGTCCAGCGTGTCGCCGATAATCTTCGAGCGGTTGATCCCCTGCCCCGCCCCGCCCTTGGCCAGGATTTGACTCATCTCGATCCGGATCTCCGGGCTTTCCGGGTTGAAGCCCAACTGGTTCGCGATTTCCTGTTTTCGGTCGCGATCCCACTTCAACGGCACCATCACTCCCTGCATCCATTTGCGGTCGAGGCCGCATTCGCAATTAAGCCCAATGGTGTTCAGGATGGCGCTGACGCTTGGCTGACTCAACCGCTCGCCGCTGAGAACAGGCCCAATCATTCGGCCGCGTCCATAGAGGATCACCACCTGCGGTACGGCCAAAACTTTTTGAATGCCGAGGCTCCAGAGAAACGCCCGCTCGGCCTCGAAGGCTTCCGCCGATATCACTTCAACCACCGGCGGTTGTTGGATTTCTTTCTCCAAGCCGGGCAGCTTGGCCGTGATTTCCGAGACGACCGCATCGGCCATCGAGCGGATGCGCCGGTTCTGTGCAACATCGCTGCCCTCAACAACGAGCACGACGCCGTAGCAGTCGAACACCTGCTTGAGGACGGCATTGCGCCGGGGTGAATCCAGCACCGACTCGAGCGCGTCCCAGGCCGTTTGCAGGATCGGCACGCCGTCCTTGGCCAGGGGTACCGGAAGGGTTGTTTTTTGATCGGGCGAAACGAGCACCGCCGCCGGCATCTCGCCGGTAAATCCATCGGGGAGAAACACCTTGGCCCCGCCCTGGCGCGCTTGGCCAAGCGGCAGCAGTCTGGCCTTCACGTTCGAGTCGTAAAACGTGGCGGTGGCAATGGACTGCAACGACTCACGCTCGGTCGCCGGCATGGAGTCGCCGACGAAGATGTACAAGCGGTACGGCTCGGAGCCGAGATCAACGAAGCCAACATCGCGCACGTTAAACCGGCAGGCCAGCGCCTCGACCGAGAGCAGGCAGGCCAGCAGGACACCGAGTCGCTTTGACCAATGGTTCACCGGCGCTATTTCGCTGCGCGAAACTGTTCGCGGTTCACCTCGAGAGCGTGAATGAGGGTCGGGGCCAGCTTGGCTTTTTTGTCGGCCGGAACCAGCTCGATATCGAGATCGCCAGTCACGCTGATGCCCTCGAATTCGCGCGTGACCGCTTGGCCAAGCGCACCGGCGGAAGCGGCGATGTCGAACGACTCGAGCACAGTCCTGCCCTGCAACTTAACGTCGAACACCTGCCCCGCAGCTTCCGCCAACACAGCGAATCCCAGTCGAACCGTGTAAAGGGCGGTTTGGTCTTTCTCCAATAGCGGCACCTTGAGCTTGGTCACCCCCTTGAGTGCGGAAGTGAAGAGCCAAGGCTTGTCGGTGCCGGCGATGGTTTTGCCGCGCCAATCACGCTGCACGACCTCCGGTTTTCCGGCTTCGCTGAGCTTGAACTTCACGCCGTAGTTGGCGAACGCACCCTGCCCCACGGTCGTCTTCGGGCGCGGGTAGGCAAACCAAACGGTGCCATCCTTCGCGCGCATGTCGCCGGGCGCGCCGAAGTTGATCGCCAGGTGTTTCAC
>DQOE01000066.1 GCA_015658765.1 Verrucomicrobiota bacterium
TGGGTTTCATCCTTGGCCCGGCGATCGGCGGGTTCGCCTTCAGTTGGCAACTGGTCGAGCCGGGCAAGGCCGTGGCCGGGCTGGCGCTGCATCCCTTCTCCGGCCCGGCGATCATCGCCTTGGCCATCGCCGGCGTGAACTGGCTGCTCGTCATCTTCCTGCTCTCCGAGAGTTTGCCGCCGGAGAAACGCGAACAGCACCTGGCCAAGCGCGGCTTCAACCCGTTCGCCCAGCTCAAGCGCATCAACCTGCCGGGCGTCGCCCGCACCAACCTCATGTACTTCGCCTATTGGTGCTCGTTCTCGTCGGTCGAGTTTACCATCACTTTTTTAGCGACCGAGAAGCTTGGCTTCAAGCCGATGGACATCGCGTGGATGTTTGTCTTCATCGGCATGTCGTTGATTTTTTTCCAGGGCGGAGTGGCGCGGCAACTCATCAAGCGCGTGGGCGAGCGCCGGACGGCATTGGCCGGTGTCTGCTGCACGCTGCCAGGTTTTCTCATCATCGGCAACGCGGCAAGCACCGAGGTGCTTTATGGCGGACTGCTCCTCATGACCGCAGGCAGCGGGATGACCATGCCGTCGCTCAACTCGCTCGTGTCGCGCTACACGCCGGGAGACCGGCAGGGCCTGTCGCTGGGCGTGTTCCGTTCGCTTGGCTCGCTGAGCCGCGCCATCGGCCCGATCATGGGCGGCTTGCTCTACTGGAAATTCGACAGCTCGATGCCTTACTGGGTCGGCGCAGCGTTTCTCGTCGTGCCGTTCTTCATGGCGCTCGGCCTCCCGCCGGTGCCGGATCATGATGAAGTGAGCAGTGATCAGTGAGCTTGGCCAAGCTCAGGCCGATTCGGCTTGGTCGGTTTCGTCCTCGGCCGGGGCGGGGAGGGTTCGGAGAACCTCCGCCACCGGCTCTACGGCGGGGAGTTCCTTCCCCTCGGTCTCACCGGTTTGCAGTTTGTTGACGCGCTCGCCGCTTGGCTTGATCGAACTTTCGTAGCTGCCAACGGCTGCGTTGTACGCCTTGTTTGCCCGCTCGAGGCCGGTGCGGATTTTGTCGAAGTGCCCAAGGAATGTGCCGAGTCGCTTGTACAGTTGTTGCGCTGCCTCGGCGATGGTCCGGGCATTTTCCGACTGCGAATGGTACTGCCAACTCACGCTCACGGAGCGCAGCAGCGCGATCAGTGACGCCGGCGTGGCAATCGTGATGCGGCGCGCGGCCGCCCACACGATCAGGTCGGGATCGCCCTCGAGCGCGGCGCTGAAGAGCGACTCGGCCGGCACGAACATCACCACGCAATCGAGCGCTCCGTCGATGTGCTGCGGGTAGTTTCGGTCGGCCAGCGACTTGATGGTTTCGCGCATTTTTTTGCCGTGCTGATCGATGGCCGTTTTGCGCTGCGCGGCGTCGCCCGACTCGAGATCGTTGAGGAACGACAGGTCCGGCGACTTGGCGTCGACGACGATGTGGCGTCCCTCCGGCAGATGCACGATCATGTCCGGCCGGCCCTCGGCGGAACCGGTTTGCTCGCTGAAATCGCAGTGGCTGCTCAGCCCGGCGGCCTCGACGACTCGCCGCAGCGTCTCCTCGCCCCACTTGCCGCGCGCCTGGCTGGAGTTGAGGATCATCCGTAACTGCTCCGTCTCGCTCGAGAGCGACTTGCTGTTCTCACTGAGGGTGCTGAGTTGTTCGCGCAGCGCGCCCAACTGGGTGTTGCGGCTTTTTTCGCTCTCGCTCAACCGCTGCTGGTAGGTCGCGAGGTGTTGCGTGAGTGGCGCGACCAGCTTGGCCACGGCTTCCTTGCTGGTGTTCAGTTCGCCCTTGGCGCTCTCGTGCAGCTTGCCAAGCGTCTCGCCGGCCAGGCGCACCAGTTCTGGCTGGGCCTCCTTCAGCGCGTCGGCACTGAGAACCTTAAACGACTCCCTGAGCGCCGCATGTTGTTCCTCGTATTGCCTCCGATGATCCTCGAACCGCTGTTCGGTCGCCTGGCTTTCGGCCTCGGCCCGGGCCCCTTTGCGCGAGCCAATCAGCCACCCGATCACCCCCCCCAGCGCGACGCCGACGAGCAGGTAAACTATGATCTCCAGACTTTCCATGAGCGCCGTCAGTCTGTCGTCTCAACGACGCGGCGACAAACTGAAATTGCACCGCCGCTTGGCCATGGGATAATTTGGTCTTGGCGCCCGCTGCCGGCTTGGCCAAGCTCAGCCCGCTTTTTTATGAACAGATCAATCCTGACCGGCTTGGCCATCGTCGCGCTTGGCCAAGCGCAACCGCCCGCAGCCGCGCCGCCAAGCGCCAAGCCGTTTCCGCTCCAGGGCATCCTGCCCAAGGCCGAGACCGGCGCGCTGGACTATCTCAAGGAACACCCCACTTACGACGGCCGCGGCATCACAGTTGCGATCTTTGACACCGGCGTCGATCCCGGAGCGCCCGGCCTGCGGGAGACCAGCGACGGGAGGCCGAAGATCGTCGATGTCGTGGATGGCTCCGGCAGCGGCGATGTGGACACTTCCGCCGAGCGCGAAGCCAAGGACGGCACGCTGACCGGTCTCACCGGCCGCACGCTCAAGCTCGGCGGCGACTGGCAAAACCCCGGCGGCAAATGGCGCGTCGGCATCAAGGCGGCGTACGAGTTGTTCCCCGGCAGCCTGGTCAGCCGCCTCAAGCGTGAGCGTAAAAAAGAGTGGGACAAACAGCAGCGCGAGCGCATGGCCGGCTTGCAGGCCAAGCTTGTCGATTTCGACGAGGCCAACTCCACCCCGAAAGGCGACAAGAAAAAGGAGCGCGGCGAATTGCAGGCGCGCATCGACCTGCTCGAGGCGCTGCAAAAGGATTACGACGATCCCGGCCCGGTTTACGACTGTGTTGTCTTTAACGACGGCAAGGCGTGGCGCGCCGTGGTGGACACCGACGAGGACGGCGACCTCACCGACGAGAAGCTGATGACCCGTTTCCGCGCCGAGCGCCAGTGGGCGTCGTTCGGCAAGCGGGCCATGATGAACTTCGCGCTGAACATTTACGACGACGGCGACACGCTCTCGATCGTCACCGATGTCGGCGCGCATGGGACGCACGTGGCCGGCATCGTCGCGGCGAATTACCCGGGCCAACCGGAACTTAACGGACTCGCCCCAGGGGCGCAGATTGTGTCGGTCAAAATCGGCGACCGCCGCATGGGCAGCTCGTCGATGGGCACCGGCGAGGTGCGCGGGCTGATCGCCGTGCTGGAGAACAACTGCCAGCTTATCAACATGAGCTACGGTGGCCCATCGCAGGATCCCAACGACGGCCGGCTCGCCGCGCTCTACTCGGAGATCGTCAACAAGCACAACGTCATTTTTGTGGCCAGCGCCGGCAACGACGGGCCGGCGCTGTCGACGGTCGGCTCGCCCGGCGGCACGACCTCCGCGCTCTTCGGCATCGGCGCCTACGTCTCGCCGGTGATGATGGAGGCACAGTATTCGCTGCGCGAGCCGCTGCCGGCCATCCAGTACACGTGGTCGTCGCGCGGGCCGACGCTCGACGGAAATCTCGGCGTCGATTTCAGCGCGCCCGGCGGGGCGATCGCGCCGGTCTCGAACTGGACGCTGCAGGGCAAGATGCAGATGAACGGCACCTCCATGTCGTCGCCCAACGCCTGCGGCGGCATCGCGCTGCTCTTGTCCGGCCTGAAACAGCAGGAGATCGAGTGGACGCCGCACCGGATCCGCCGCGCCATCGAGAACACCGCGAAGGAAATCCCCAACGTCGAGCGCTTCGCCCAGGGCCGGGGCTTGTTGCAGGTGGACAAGGCGTTCGCCTACCTCGAGGCCAACCGGGACGCGATGGATCACGACCTGCGGTTCGAGGTCACCAACCGTTCGCAGGGCGGGCGTGGCATTTATTTGCGCGAGCCGTTCAACACCGGCCAGCCGGTTGCCTCGACCATCGCCATCGCGCCGGTGTTTCACGAGGACGCCGACAACGCCGGGAAGGTCGCTTTTGAGATGCGCATCAACCTTGAGTGCGACGCCTCGTGGGTCGGGCATCCCGGCCACATGGTGCTGATGCACGGCGGGCGCAGCTTCGGCGTCGAGGTCAACCCGCAGTCGCTGATCAGCGGCATGCACTACGCCGAGGTCGTCGGCCACGACGCCGATCACCCGGAGCGCGGCGCCGTCTTTCGCGTGCCGATCACCGTGCTCAAGCCGGAGACGGTTGACACGGGCAAACCGGTTCAATGGACCGAGGCTCTCACGCTCGCACCGGGACAGATCGAGCGCCGCTTCCTCGTCGTGCCGCCGGGGGCGACCTGGGCCGACGTGGTGTTCCGCACCGGCGAACAGGCCGGTTCGCGCCGGATCGTGATGCAGGTCGTTCAGCAGGTGCCGGGGCAATCGTTCAGCGAGAGCGGCACGCGGCAGTACATCACCATCCGCGAGCGCGACACGGAGATCCGCAGCTTCGCCGTCACCGGCGGACGCACGCTCGAGGTCGCCATCGCGCAGTACTGGTCGAGCCTCGGCAAAACCGGCTGCACGGTGGACATCGCCTTTCACGGCATCGTGCCCGACAGTCGCCGGCTGCACATCGACGCGGCGAAGCTCGTGTCCCAAGTGGATGTCGCAGCGCCGCTTGGCAATGAAGCCCTCTCGCCAAGCGGCAGCTTCGGCACGCTGCGCAAATCGATCCGCCCAAGCGAATTCAAGACGCGCCCGCTCACCGACGCCCGCGACGCCCTCCCCGACAACCGCCGCATCTTCGAGGCCGAGCTGACCTACAAATTCAACCTCAGCGCCAAGACCACCGTCACGCCGCGCCCGGCGCTCGCGCTGGAGGATCAATTCCAGGAATCGTGGGAGTCGCTCATCTGGATGCTCTACGACAAGTCCAAGCGCCTCATCGCCGCCGGTTCGAGCGGCAGCAAAAGCTCGGTCAGTTTGGCCAAGGGCGATTACGTGCTGAAGTTTCACGCGCGAAACCACCAGCTCGACCACCTCAAAAAACTCAAGGACATGCCGCTGAACCTCGACCACAAATTGGCCAAGCCGGTGGCGCTCAAGTTCCACACCGACCCCGACAACGCGCTGACCGGTGGGGGCAGTTTCGGCTCGCGCACCCTGGCCCGGGGCAGCCAGGCGCGGCTCTACATCGCCCAGCCCAAGCCGCTGCCCGGCACCGCCGCGCCCGGCGATTTGCTGCTCGGCACGATCCACTACGGCCAGGGCAACAGCAACCTCATCGGCCCCGGCAAAAAGCCGGGCGGTTACCCCGTCACCCTGCGGGTTGCCCTGGCCAAGGCCGACAAAAAGAAAACCGGTGCCGACAAAAAGAAGGACAAAAAAACCGAGCAGGAGAAACTGGCGGAAGCCGTCCGCGACCTGAAAGTGGCGCGCTTGGCCAAGCTGCACGGCGACAAGAAGGCCGAGGATTTCGACCGCTTGGCCAAGGCGATCCTTGACGAGACGCCGAACCACCTGCCGGTGCTGGTCGAGCAGCTCAAGCGGCTCGACAGCGAGGCCGGCCGCAAAAAAAACCTCGAGAAAATAACGGCCGCCGCCGACACCGTCATCGTGCAAATCGACACCGGAGCCTTGGCCAGCCACTACGGCGTCAAGCTCAAGCCGGACGACGACGAGGCCAAGGCCAAGCGGGCCAAGCTCGACAAAAAACTCAACACGCTGACGGACGCGCTCTACCGCAAAGGACGCGCCCTGGCCTACCTCGACACCCAGTTGCGAGAAGGCGAAAACGCCGGCACGGATGAAACCAAGGCCAAGCTCAAGGCGCTCGACGGGCAGTTCGAGGCCAACTTCGCCGAGTTGCAAAAATGGGCGGAGACGACCGACGACAAGTTCGTGCTGCTGCACATCCGGCGCGAAAACCGCCACGACCGGCTCGCCACCGCGCTCAAGCTGCTCAACGAAAAAATCAAGCGCAGTCCGCACGATAAAAAGCTGCACAAAAAACGCATCCGCCTGCTGGGCGAACTGGGCTGGGACGAGTGGCAGGCGCACGAGACGCAGTGGCAGATTCGCCGCTTTCCCGCCGGCTACCAGCCGTTTTGAGCATCGCCAAGTCGATGCTCGACGCCTCGGCGGCTGCGCCTGACAATCCGCCCGTGTCTTGGCTTTACAAGACGTTCGTTCGACCGAACTTTTTCAATCGCGACCCGGAGGAGGCGCACAATCTCGTCATGGGCCAGCTCGCTTGGGCGGCCCGACGCCGCTGGGCGCTGGGCTTGGCCGGGTGTTTTTTGCGCGGCCCGAAACTGCCGGTCGAGCTGTTCGGGCTGAAATTCCCCAACCCGGTCGGCCTCGCCGCCGGCATGGACAAGGGCGGCACGGCGGTGCCGGTGTGGGCCGCGCTGGGCCTTGGCTTCAGCGAGTTGGGCGGCGTCACGCAGCGCGGGCAGCCCGGCAATCCGCAGCCGCGAATGTTCCGTGTGGTCGAGGACGAGGCGCTCATCAACCGCATGGGCTTCAACAATCCCGGCGCGGACGCGATGGCTGGGCGGCTGCGCGACTGGCACGACTCCGGCGCCTGGCCAAGCCACCCGGTCGGCGTCAACCTCGGCAAATCCAAAGTCACGCCGCTCGCCGATGCGCCCGCCGATTACCGGTACTCGTTTGAGTTGCTGAAAAATCTCGCTGACTTTTTTGTCGTCAACGTCAGCTCACCCAACACGCCGAACCTCCGGCAGTTGCAGGACAAATCCGCGCTGGCGGAAATCCTCGCCGCGTTGCAGGAGGCCAACGACGACAACCGGCCGATCCTCGTCAAGGTCGCGCCCGACCTCGGCTTCGATGCGCTCGACGAGATTCTCGAGTTGGTCGAGCCGCACAACCTCGCCGGCATTGTCGCCACCAACACCACCATCGCGCGCCCCTCCGAGTCCGGACTTTACGCCGAGACCGGCGGCTTGAGCGGCCGCCCGCTGGCCAGGCGCAGCACCGAAGTCATCCGGCACCTTTACCGGCAGTCGGGTGGCCGCGTGCCGCTCATCGGCGTCGGCGGTATTTTTGACGCCGCCGATGCGTGGGAGAAAATCACCGCCGGCGCGTCGCTGCTGCAGATTTATTCCGGCATGGTTTACGAGGGGCCGCAAATCACGCGCGCCATCCTGAAGGGGCTGGCCAAGCGGCTGGCCCGCGAAGGTTTCACCGAGCTGCGCGAAGCCGTTGGCACGGAAAAATGAACCTCGCCTGGCCAAGTGCGCTGCTGCTGTTGACTGCCTGGGCGGCTCAGGCCGATGACGCCGACAAACTTCGGGCGCTTGGCGGCGGTGTGTTCACGAAAGGCGGCGCGGTCGCCGAGATCAGCCTCAACCGCTCGAGGATCACCGATGATCAACTGAAACTCGTCGCCAGTTTTGCAAACCTCACCGACCTCTCGCTCGAGCAAACCAAGATTGGCGACGCGGGGCTTGCGCACCTCACCGGCTTGGCCAAGCTCGAGTGGCTCAACCTTTACCGCACCCAAGTCGGTGACGTGGGGCTCGCGCACTTGGCCAAGCTACCCCGGCTCCAGCATCTGCCCATCGGCGAGACGCGCGTGACCGACGCCGGCATGGCGCACATTGCCAAGCTGAAGCGGCTCGTTTACCTCGGCCTGCGCGGCAACAAAATCGGCGACGCGGCGATGGCGCACTTGGCCAAACTGCCGAAGCTGACGGGACTGCACCTCGGCGAGACGCGCCTCACCGACAAGGGCACAAGGCAATTCGCCGCGCTTGGCCAACTGCAAAAACTGTGGCTGCACGACACGCGCATCACCGACGCCAGCGTCCCGCGCCTGGCCAAGCTCAAGCAGTTGAAGTCGCTGTATCTGCACCGGACACGGCTGACCGTCGAGGGTGTCCGGCGGCTGCAAAAGGCGCTGCCGAAATGCCGCATCTTTTACCGATCGGCCACCGTGCCGGAATAATCTGAAATGAAAAATCCGCGGCGGCATGACTGACACGTTGTTCGAGATCGTCCACGAGGACGACGAGTTGCTGGTGGTCAACAAGCCGGCCGACCTGGTTTGTCACCCGACCAAGGGCGACGAGTACAGCAGCCTGATCAGCCGCGTGCGGCTGCACCTTGGCAAGGCCGCGGGTGCACACATGATCAACCGGCTCGACCGCGAGACGACCGGCATCGTGCTGCTGGCCAAGCGCGACGAGGCGGCGAAGGAACTGCGGCGGCTTTGGGAAGGCGGCATCGTGCAAAAGTCGTACGACGTGATCGTGCGCGGCCATGTCGGGCCGGACTCCGGCACCACCGATGAGCCGCTTGGCCGCGACGAGGCCAGCCCGGTGGCGATCAAGGATTGCGTGCGCGCGGACGGCCGAGCGGCGCAAACCGACTTCACCGTGGCCAA
>DQOE01000172.1 GCA_015658765.1 Verrucomicrobiota bacterium
AGCAGCCGGGTCGGCGAGTCGGTCGCGCGCACTTGGCCAAGCGCGGAACGCAACGCCGACTTGGCGCTGGTCGGCGACTGGCGAACCTCCGTCACCACGCCGGCGAGCAGCAACACCATGCGGTCGTTGTCGTACATCGAGTCGATGAGCTTGGCCAAGTCGGCCTTCGCCTGGCCAAGCCGGCTGGGCGAAACGTCGGTCGCCTGCATCGACGCCGACACGTCGAGAATGGCGACGATGAACCGCCCGCTCTCCAGTTTGCCGGCGAAGTACGGCCGGGTCAGCGCGAACACAGCCAGAGCGAGCAGGATGAGCTGAATGACCAGCAGCCAGTTGTGCCGTAGTTTTTGGAATGGCGAACTGGCCTGTGTCTCGTTGAGAAATCGCTGCCACAGGACGGTGCTCGAGACCAGCCGTGCCACTCGCCGGCGCTTGAGCAGATAAAAAACAACGACGACCGGCAGCGTGGCCGCGAACGCGAGCGCCTCGGGTGTGAGAAAATTCATCGCCACATGCCCCCGGTTCGCATGGCCTTGAGCAGCAAGTCGTCGAGCGGCGTGTCGGAGCGCGCCAACTGGTAGCGCACGCCGCGCGCGCGGCAAAACTCCTGCAGCCGCTGGCAGTAGTTATGCACCGCAGCCCGGTACGCCTTGAGGCGGTATTTGCCGAAAGTGACCTCCTGCTCGGCGCCGGTCTCGGAGTCGATCACTTTCAAGTCACCGTAGGCCGTTGGCTCGAGTTCCTCCGGCGAGAGGATTTGCACGGCGTGAATCTCCGAGCCGCGATGGGCGAGCGACTTGAGTCCCTCTTCGTATCCGGCCGGATCGAGAAAATCGCTGAGGACGACCGACACGCCGGGCGTGCGATGCTTCATCGCGCCGCGCCGCAACGCTTGATTGAAGTCCGCCGTCCCGCTGGCCTTGAGCTTGGCCAGGTTTTCAAAAAAACGGATCGACGACTTGCGACCGCGCACGCGCCGCAGTTCGCCGGCCAAGCTCAATTGATCATCACCCAGCGGGAACGGCTCGACGGTGACGCGGTCGAACCCGCACAGCGCCACGTAGCCAACAGCAGCGGCGACTTGGCGGGCGAAGTCGAACTTGGGCACTTGGCCAAACGACATCGACTCGCTGGCATCGAGAAAAATGGTGACGGGAAGTTCCCGCTCCTCCTCGTAGAGTTTGAGGAAGAGGCGGTCGAGGCGGCCGTAGAGATTCCAGTCAATGCGGCGCAGGTCGTCGCCGGGAACATACGCGCGGTAGTCGGCAAACTCGACCGACTGCCCCCGCGCACCGCTGCGACGCTCGCCCTTGGCGGTGCTCTTGGAACGGCGGCGGGCGAGCAGTTGCAACTGCTCGAGTCGTTTCAATAATTCCGGGGAAATCAACGCCGCCATGACCTCGGGACCAACCAGGGCAGATGCTCACCGGCAACGGGCAAAATGGCAAGGCCAAGCGGTGGCTGGAATCATGGCTTGAAGGCGAACCAGGAGGGCCACTCCTCGGACTCCGTCACATGAACATTCCAGCCATCGTGAGCAGCAAATTCCTTCACCGCCCCTTGCATACCGAACAGGCCTATTAACGATCCGTCCGCCTTGTTGTAAATGTTGCCATCCTTGACGTAATCATGCCCACAGATAATTCCTCCCGATTTGACCTTGGGAAGCCATAACTCGATGTCTTGCTTGACGGCTTCGTAGCGGTGATCTGCGTCGATGAAACAAAAATCCAGTGTGTTGTCTGGCATGGCATGTGCCGCCTGCTCGGAGGTCATCCACCATACAATGGAGTGCTCGCAAAAGGGTCGCAACCGGAGTGTGGTATTCGCATAAAGGAGGATTTGTTGATCATCTGGTCGGTTGGAGATGTCGATATATTCGCCGGCATCAAAGTGTTGCCAGGCATCAATTGAGAAAAGTGTTGAGCCTTTCCAAGTTTTTAAAATGTGTTCGGAATAGATACCCTCTTGAACACCAATCTCGGCACCGGTTACCTCCTTCTCACGGCGGTAGAGCTTGGCCACAAAATCCTTTAACTCATTCCCGAACTGATTGCAGTTGTGCGCTTGGATAGAGAAACACAGGCTTGAAACGCCCGTCTTGTTCGATGACCCACGCCATGTTCAACCCGGCAATACCCCAGCCGGAGGAGAGGCTCAACTGCCAGTCGAGCCCGAGCCAGCGCTTGGCCAAGCGCTAAACTGACTTTCGTGGCCTGTCTTTTTTGGCGGGGCGTTTTTTGGCGCGCTTGGCTCCCGGTGGCTTGGCCCCTTTTCGGATGGCTTTTTTCTTTGCATCCTTTTTGCGCTTGGTCTCGTCGCGGATTTTTTGGATTTCGCGCTTGGTGACCTTTTTGCTCGTCCTGCTTTTTACCGTCGTCTTGCGGCGGATCGGCTCGATGCTTTTGGGGCGCGGCTTGGCCACGAGCCGGATGTGGCATCCCTCGAAGCCGAACGACTTGCGCAACACGCCGATGAGGTAGCGCGTGTAATTGTCGCTCAGCAACTCCTTGCGGTTGACGAAGAGCAGGAACGTCGGCGGTTTTGAGTTGACCTGCGTGGCGTAAAAGAGCTTGAGCCGGTGACCCTTGGAGCTGGGCGCCGGGCTGCGCTCCAGCGCCGTCTGCAGCGAGCGGTTGAGCAGGCTCGTCGGCGTGGTTTTCTGGAGCTGAGAACTGACGTAGCGAATGGCCTCGAGCAGGCGATCCAGTTGGAAACCCTCGATCGCCGACGTGAAAATCACCGGCGCGTAGTCGATGAAAAACAGGTTGGATTTCACCCACTTGCCGAACTCCTCGTACATCAGCTCCTCCCGTTTTTTGCGGCTGAGCTTGCGGCCTCCCTGCGCGGCGGTTTTTTTGGCCTCCCGCTTGCGGGCCTTCTCCAGTCCGGCCTGGAACAGATCCCACTTGTTGACGACGATGACGCAGGCGCAACCGGCGTCGGTGATGCGGTCGCAGATTTTTTTGTCCTGTTCGGTGACGCCCTCGGCGGCATCCATCACCAGCACCGCCAGATCGCACCGCTCGATGGCCTTGTCGGCGCGGTTGACGCTGAAAAACTCCACCGCGTCCTTGATGCGCCGCCGCTTGCGGATGCCAGCCGTGTCGATGAGGTTGTAGCGCTGCCGCACGCCGTCGGTCTCGACCTCGAACGGCACGTCGATGGCGTCGCGCGTGGTGCCCGAGATCTCGCTGACAATGACCCGCTCCGACCGGGTGAGCGCGTTGATGATCGACGACTTGCCGACGTTGGGCCGGCCGACAATGGCGATGTTCAGCGGCGGCTCGGCGGCGGCTTGGCTCTCTTCACCGGTTTCGTCAACCGGCTTGGCCAAGCGCTCCGGCAACCGGCTCACCGCCTGGCCAATGGGAATGTCGATGCCGCGTGCGTGCAGCGCGCTGACCGGAAAAATATGCTCAAAACCAAGCTCGGCAAACTCATCGACGCCCCGTTCGTGCGCGGCGGTGTCCACCTTGTTGACCATCACGAACACCGGCTTGCCGGCTTCGCGCAGCATCCCGGCGACCTCGAGATCCATCGGCACGACGCCCTCCTGCACGCTGACAACGAGCAAAATCACGTCCACGTCATCGAGCGCGACCTGCACCTGGGTGATGATCTCCCGGGCGAAATTGTCACCGCCCCGCTCGCCCCTGAGCAGGCCGATGCCGCCGGTGTCCACCAGCGTGAACGGATGCCCCAGCCACTCGACCTCGGCGCTGAGCCGGTCGCGCGTGACGCCGGGACGATCATGCACGATCGCAATCCGCTTGCGCGCAATACAATTGAACAGGGCCGACTTCCCGACATTGGGCCGACCGACTATGGCTACCACTCCCGGCACGGCGCTGTTGTACTGCGAACCCGGCGTGAGAGCGAGACGGCGGTGTTTTATGAATCGCCAGCCGACCGGTTTCGTGAATAATGCGCACCCCGGATGAATCTTGCCGAGCGGACCAAAGTCACCTTCAAACTCGAGCAGCGCCGGGCCATCAGCAGCGGCATCCTCGAGGCGGCGGGCAGCACATTCCTTCTGCTGACCGTGGTCAAGGGCTTTGAAAATCCGGGGCTGATCGCCAAGGCGCTGGTCTCGACAGCGGCCAGCGTGGGCCTGCTGCTCACGCCGGTGGTGGTCACCGTCGTCCAGTCGCTGAAGCTGCCCTCCGCCGTCGCCGCCGGCCGGATGGCACTGCTCGGCGCGGCTCTGTTTTTCCTGATGGCCGCCGTGCCGTCGCTGCCGTTGTTCGTCGCCGGGAGCATCGTGGCGATGTCGTGCTCGACCGGTGCGATCCCGCTGCTCACGCAAATCTTCCGCGACAATTATCCCGCCGACAAACGCGGCCACTACTTCTCGCGAACGGTGTGGTTCCGTGTCATCGCCGCCGGGGCTTTCAGCTTTCTCGCTGGCTTGGCGCTCAACGAGACCGGCACCGCCGGCCAGCCGGGCCTCGGCAACTACCGCTGGCTGTTGGTGATCTTCGGGCTCGCGTTCCTGGCGTCGTGGCATTGCCTGAAACATTTCCCGTCCAAGCCGCTCAAGGGCGACGCCGGCGGCCACCCGTTCCGGGCGCTGCGCTACGCCAGGACCGACAAGCTCTTTCGCCACGCGCTGATCTGCTGGATGATCATGGGCTTCGGCAACCTGATGATGATCCCGATCCGCGTCGAGTACCTGACCAACCCGGTTTACGGACTCGAACAAAACGCGCTCACCATCGCCACGCTGATCCTGGTCATCCCGAACGTTTTCCGGTTGCTGCTCAACCCGTTTTGGGGACGGCTCTTTGACCGCATTAATTTCTTCCTGTTGCGCGCCGTGCTGAATCTTTTTTTCGCCGTGGGCATCCTGATCTTTTTCAGCAGTGACACGTTGCTTGGCATGGCGATCGGGCAGGTTTTCTTTGGCATTGCCCACGCCGGTGGCGATATCGCCTGGGGGCTGTGGGTGACCAAGCTCGCGCCGCCGAACCGGGTCGCCGACTACATGTCGGTGCACACGTTTTTCACGGGCGTCCGCGGCGTGCTCGCGCCAGTGATTGGCTTCAGCGTGCTGGCCTCCGGCTTGGCCATCAGCAGTCTGAGCCTGATCAGTGCCGGACTGATTATCCTCTCGGCCATCCTGCTGATCCCGACCATCAAGCAGACGCGTGAGGAACACCCAACTCAGGCAGTGACCGAGGAACTCAGCGAGTAGTGATTATGGCGTGGCGGTGTCGGCGGTGCGCCAGAGGTACCATGTGGCGACGGTGCGGTGCGGTGCCCAGCATTCACCGGCGACGAGCAGCTCTTTCGGCTTGGGCAACTCGGCCCAGCCCTTGGCCAAGGCGAAGCCTTTTTGGACGCCGTAATCGGTCGCGGGCAGCACGTCCTGGCGGCCCAGCCGGAAGATCAGCAGCATCTCGACGGTCCAGCGGCCGACGCCCTTGATGGAGGTCAGCCGATCGACCAACTCGTCGTCGCTCATCCGGTTGGCCTGCCGCGAGTCGGGCACGATGCCGTCTTTCGCCGCCTGGGCGATGTTTTGGATGTAACCGGCTTTTTGGTTGGAAAGCCCGACGCCGCGCAGTTGCTCGAACGGCTCCCTCAACACCCTCTCCGGCTCGGGGAATTTTCTGCCGGGGAACAGCTCGAGGAAACGGCCAAAGATGATCGCCGCCACTTTGCCGGTGAGTTGCTGGTACACGATCGAACGAACGAGTGACGCATAAATTGTACGGCTTTTGTCCACTACCAAGTCGCAGGCACCGATACGTCGAATGACCCTGGCGAGGTCGGGGTCGACTTTTTTGATATGCCGAACGGCTTTCGCTGGGTCCATGGCCAAGCGCTTGGTTTAGTGACCCGGATCGGCGGCGGGCGGCTCGAAGTAGTCGCCACGGAGCCAGTCGGCGATCAGGCCGATTTCCTTGTCGGTGAGAATTTTTTTCACGCCGAACGCCGGCATGCGGTCGTTGTTATCCGGATAAAACTTTTCGTGCTCCGGGTTTTTCACGAAGTCGACGATCCATTGGCGCGAGCCGTAGCCGGTGAGGTCGGGGCCGTCAGCATCGGGATCCGGCTCGCCAAATGCGTGGCAGTCGATGCAGCCGATGTTGTCCTCAAGATAGGCAATGCCATCCTTGATCCGCTCTGCGTCGGACTGGTCGGTCGCCGCCTGGCTGGGCAGCTTGGCCTGGGCGGAGAGCGCGACGGCGATGGCCTCGAGCATGTTGCGTTGCTCGGCGTCGTACTTGCGGACTTTGCGGTTGAGGAATTTTTTGTACATGTCGCCATCCTTGTGCGCGGTGCCGCCGAAGTAACGGGAGCTGATGTACTGATCCGGATCGAGCAGGTCACGGATCCAGCTGAGGGTGGCGAAGCCCTTCAGGTCCGGGGCGCTCTGTTTTTCCTGGAGTTCGATGCTGGCAATCAAGTCGAACGAGCCTTCGATCTTTTCGTCCAGAATCGACTGCACCGTCTGCCATGGGTCCTGAGTGCCCGATTTGCGCGCCAGCCAGTCGGGATGCACAGCGTCGCCGGAGAAAAAACGGCTCGTCATTCCC
>DQOE01000333.1 GCA_015658765.1 Verrucomicrobiota bacterium
TACACGAAGGCCGCCGACGTGGGCGCGGATCTCGTGGGCAAGGTGGAAGCGGGCATCCCGGAGGATCATCCGCTCAACCCCGCCACCATCGCCGATAACGTGGGCGACAACGTCGGCGACGTCGCCGGCATGGGCGCGGACCTGTTCGAAAGCTACGTGGGCTCGATGATCAGCGCCATGGTGCTCGGTGCGGTGCTGATGGGGTTGCCGGAATTTGAGAAGTTTGCAGGCGGCATCGGCACGATTGGCGTGGTCATGCTGCCCTTGTGCCTCGCGGCCATCGGCATTGTGGCCTCGATGATTGGCATGATGTTCGTATCCGTGGAAGAAGGCGGTGACCCCAAGGCCGGCCTTACTCGCGGCGAATTAACCGCAGCAGTCATCATGCTCGCGGGTGGCTATTTTCTCATCACCAACCTGCTGCCCGCCGAGTGGGTGAAGGGCGATGCAACCTACACCGCCATGGGAGTTTTCTATGCCAGTTTGATTGGCCTCCTCTGCGGGCTGGGCATTGGATTTGTCACCGAATATTACACCGGCTTCAACAAGAAACCGGTGTTGGAAATTTCCAAGCAATCAGCCAAGGGCGGCGCCGCCACCAACATCATTGCCGGCCTCGGCGTGGGCATGCGCTCGACGATGTTGCCAATCCTGTTTCTCGCGGCGGCCATCCTCGGCGCGCATCACTTTGCCGGCCTGTACGGCATCGCGATTGCCGCAGTGGGTATGCTGGCCAACACCGGCATCCAACTGGCCGTGGACGCCTACGGCCCCGTGGCCGACAACGCCGGCGGCATCGCCCAAATGAGCGAGCTGCCCGAGGAAGTGCGCGCTCGCACCGACAGCCTCGACGCCGTGGGCAACACCACCGCCGCCATCGGCAAAGGCTTCGCGATTGGTTCCGCCGCACTGACAGCCCTCGCGCTGTTCGCCGCCTATATGGGCGTGGCGGGTATTACAACCATTGATATTGCCAGCCCCAACGTGATGGCCTGTCTGTTCGTGGGCGCGATGCTGCCCTTTCTGTTCTCGGCCATGGCCATCGATGCCGTGGGCCGAGCTGCGGGAGACATGATTATTGAAGTGCAGCGGCAGTTCAGGGACATCCCCGAGTTGAAGGCCGCGCTCGCCAAGATGAAGGAACACGGCGACAAGCCGGTGGACGAATGGCCCGAGGAGGACCGCAAGATTTACGAGGCCGCCGATGGCAAGGCGGAGTACGCCAACTGCGTTTCCATCTCCACCGCGGCAGCCATCCGCGAGATGGTCAAGCCCGGCTTGCTGGCCGTGCTCACGCCAGTGGTGGTTGGGTTCGGTTTCAAATGGGCCATGGGCGGTGACGGCCATGAGGCCGCCAAAGCTCTCGGCGGCTTGCTCGCGGGCGTGACCGTCAGCGGCGTGTTGCTCGCACTGTTCCAAGCCAACGCCGGTGGCGCTTGGGATAACGCCAAGAAAATGTTCGAGGAAGGCAAAGGCGTGGAGGTGGACGGCGTTTACCACACCAAAGGCAGCGACGCCCACAAAGCCGGCGTCGTCGGCGATACCGTGGGAGATCCTCTCAAGGACACCTCCGGCCCGTCGCTGAACATCCTGCTGAAACTCATGACCGTCATCGCACTGGTGATCGCGCCATTGCTGATTCAATAAAGGACGCGCTCGCCCGCTCGCCCTGGCCAAGCCGTGACTGAAGCAAGCGAACACGCATTCAGCACAGAAGTGCAACCGGCGGACGATCCCGGCGCGCTTGGCCAAGCGGTCGAGTTACTGGGCCAGGGGCAACTCGTCGCGCTGCCGACCGAGACCGTTTACGGCTTGGCCGCCGATGCCCGCTCGCCCGGAGCCGTCGCCCGCATCTTCGAGGCCAAGGGCCGACCCGCCGGCAACCCGCTCATCGTCCACATCGATTCCGTCGAGATGGCCGATGGCTGCGTCGCCGCCTGGCCAAGCGTCGCCGCTCAACTGGCCGGGGCATTCTGGCCGGGCCCGTTGTCGCTCGTGCTGCCCAAGGCCGACTCGATCCCGGACATCGTCACCGCCGGTGGCAAGACCGTCGCCGTTCGCTGCCCCGCGCATCCGGTATTCAGCGCCGTGCTGGCCAAGTGCGGCTTCCCGCTCGCGGCACCCAGCGCGAACCGCTCGAACCGCGTGTCACCGACCCGGGCGGAGCACGTCGTCGATCAACTCGGTGGCCGCATCCCGTTGGTGCTCGACGGCGGCGCGTGCGACCTCGGCATCGAGTCCACCGTGCTCGACCTCACCGGCGACACGCCGACCCTCCTGCGCCCGGGGATGATCTCGCTTGGCCAACTGCAAGCCGTCCTCGGCCCGGTGGCAACGGCCAAGCCGCCCGCCGCCGCCGAGCCGTTGAAAAGCCCCGGCCAGCTTCAGCAGCACTATTCGCCGAGAGCAAAGCTGATATTAGTGGAGGGCGAGTTGGACGCGGCGCTCGGCCAAGCGGACGTAGCGGCCCACGTCATCGCCCGCACAGCAGTGCCCGCCGCTTGGCCAAGCGAGCGTTGGCATCGCTTGCCGGACGCCGCCGCCGGCTTCGCGAGGGAACTTTACGACACGCTGCACCGCTGCGACCGACTCGGCGCGGAAACCATTCTGGTGCAGCCACTTCCTGATGGAGACGAATGGGCCGCACTCCGGAACCGCCTGAACCGCGCCGCCGGGGCTTAAGGTGTTAGGGGGCAAAAAATACGGGCGCCCCTACCGGGACGCCCGTCAACCCAAACAACCAAACCAACCTCCTTTGGCCGAAAAACGGCCATCTAAGGTCACAACGAAAAACCACGTTGCGGATGTCCACAAGCGCGAACATCGGGGGTTCAGACGCCCAATTCGGACGATCTGTTCATTTTTAAAAAAAGTATCCCCGTTACTGCCGTTCGTATTCGCCTTTGCCCAGTTTTTTATAAACGGTGAAGCCGGCCTTTTTTGCGTCGGTGATCGAGAGCGGCTTGAGGTGGGTGGGGGTGCTGAAGCCGGAGATGATTTTTCGTACCGGCCGTTTGCAGGCCGGACATTTTTCGAGCGGCTTGGCCGAGACGGGGCGGCGCAGCGTGAAGCCGGGGCCGCCGCATGGTCTGCAGTCACCCTTATCGTCGCACAGTTCGTATTCGTAAATCGGCATCGCACCCGCTGCGGCACGCTACCACCAAACCAAGCGCTTGGCCAAGCGCGGGCGAGACCGTAGCGTCTGGCGCATGGGGATCGTTCGAATTTTGGTGGATGGGTACAGCCTGCTGCATCACTGGGAGGAGTTGGCACCGGCCAAGCCGCGCCACTCGTTCCATGCGCGAGACGCACTGGTGGCGGCGCTGACGCAGTATCAGGATTCGTCCGGCACGCCGCTCACGGTGATTTTTGACGGCGGCGGCGCACCGCCCGACACGCCGAAAAACGAGACGGCCAAGGGCGGCATCGAGGTGCTTTTTTCCAAAAAAGGCCAGACGGCAGACCAGATCATCGAGCGGGTGGCACACCTGATGAAACCGTACGGTGAGGTGATGGCGGTGACCAACGACTTCGCCGAGCGCGAGACGGTGATCAGCCTCGGCAGCGTGGCGTGCAGTTGCGAAAATTTCATTCAAATGATGGACGACACCCTCGGGGACATCCAGGGCGACATGGCCGCGCACAACAAGCGCGAGCGCAAGGGATTCAAGCGCGGTGGTTGAGCGTTCATTGACACGGGAAGCCCCAATGCCTATGCTGTCCGCGTAATGAGCAGGCTCAGGGAGTCATTGATTGAATTGATCCGTCGCACCTCGGCGGAGATCCCCGACGACGTGCAGACGGCGATTCTGCGCGGGCTGGAACAGGAGAAGGAGGGCACCATCGCCAAGTCGGCGATGGAGATCATCGAGCGCAACATCGGCTTGGCCAAGAGCAAGTCGCAGCCGATCTGCCAGGACACCGGCAGCATTTTGTTTTACGTCGACTGCCCGGTTGGAATGAATCAGGTCGAGTTCGCGCAGGAGTCCCGCGAAGCGGTGAAAGAGGCAACCAAGCTTGGTTATCTGAGGCAAAATTCGGTGGACTCGGTCACCGGAAAAAATGACGGCACCAACCTTGGCCCCGGATCGCCAAACCTGCATTTTCACCAACACACATCGGACGACATCTCGGTGCGGCTCGTGCTCAAGGGCGGTGGTTGCGAGAACGTCGGCGCGCAATTCTCGCTGCCCAACACCACGCTAGAGGCCAACCGCGACCTTGACGGCTGCCGCAAGGTGATCCTCGAGGCGGTGCATCAGGCGCAGGGCAAGGGCTGCGGCCCGGGCGTTCTCGGCGTGTGCATCGGCGGCGACCGGGCGTCCGGCTACGAGTTCTCCAAGCGCGAATTTCTCCGAGACCTCGACGATCGCAATCCCGACCCGAAGCTGGACGAACTTGAGCAGGACATCCTCAAGACTGCCAATGAGCTGGGCATCGGCCCGATGGGGTTCGGCGGCAAAACGACACTGCTCGGCGTGAAGATCGGCGCGGCCAACCGCGTGCCGGCGTCGTATTTCGTGAGTGTCAGCTACATGTGCTGGGCCTTTCGCCGCCACGGCGCGACGCTGGCCAACGACGGCGAAATCACCGGCTGGCTTTATTGATTTAGATTGGGCTGAAAATGAGTTTTAGTTGATTGATGAGGACGATGGAACAAGTGAAAGAGGATTTCAAGGCGCTCCCAAAAAGCGAACAGTGGGGTTTGTTGGAAAAACTTCAGGACGAACTTGAGGATGAGTTGGAGCTGACCGAAGAATTCAAGTCGGAGATCAAGCAAGCCAAGCAGGATATCGCTGAAGGGCGTGGTCGATTGGTGAAACCGGAGTAATGGCTGGTGCGGCGATCAGAGTTCATTCGCCTGTTTTGATCGTCGCTATGCAGCATTGCCTAAAAAATCAAACGCCGGCTGGAATCGGCGCTCCACGAGATGGGATTGACGTTGGAAGAGTTCCCTCATCATCGAATGAAAGGCAGTCGCGATTGCCGGTTGAGGGTTGGCGAATACAGGGTGATTTACCAGGGGGACATCGACGAAAACACAATCTTTTTACTGACGGTGGGACATCGCCGTGACATTTACCGTGACGTATCATGATTAATCTTTCTTCTCCGATTTCAGAGGAGGCCATTCGCGAATTGAAGGTTGGCGATCAGGTCTTGATCTCCGGTGTGGTGTTCACCGGGCGCGATGCGGTGCACAAGTATCTGCACGATGGCGGCGATTTGCCGAACGGCGTGAATCTCGACGGCGGCATCCTGTACCACTGCGGGCCGGTGGTGTTGAAGGACGACAACGGCGAGTGGAAGGTGACCGCCGCCGGGCCGACGACGTCGATCCGCGAGGAGCCGTACCAAGGCGACATCATAAAGCAGTTCGGCATTCGGGGTGTGATCGGCAAGGGCGGCATGGCCGACAAGACGCTCGCCGCCTGCAAGGAGCACGGAGCGGTGTATCTGCACGCCATCGGCGGTGCGGCGCAGGTGTTGGCCGAGTGCATCATCAGGGTGCGCAACGTTTACATGTTCGAGGAGTTCGGCTCACCGGAGGCGATCTGGGAATTCGAGGTGCAGGACTTCCCCGCCGTGGTCACGATGGATTCGCACGGCGAGTCACTGCACAAGGACATCTTCGCGCGCAGCGAAGATGCCTTGGCTCAACGGCGTTAAACTGTCGTTCGTCCGCCTCTACTCCACCACCGCCCGGAAGAAGCCGGCAGCGTCGAGTTCGTTGAGGTTCAACTGCAGCGGGGCGTCGACGTTTTTCCACGGGCCAATCACGCTTGGCGCGGATTGCAGCGTGCCACCGGTCGTGTCGATGATCAGCACACCGTCGCCTTCCGTAATCATGACAGTCGGCGGTTCCACAGGGCCGCCTTCCTGTTCCACCGGAACGACTAACATCGTGTCAGCGGCGATCTCGTTATTGCCTGCGTCGCGGACGCCGTTGATCGTCACCTTGGCTTCCTTCGACTCAATGCCGTAGGCGACGATCCGCACCGTGCGGCCGTCACTGAGGTACTTAAGCGATTCAATTTTCGCGCCCTCGATCTCGAACGTGCCCGGAACCGCCTGGCCCTTTGGCCCCTCAACGGTGAAGGCAGGCCCGGCTCCGGTACTCCAGTTGGCGTCGGTCATGTTTTTCAGATCGCCATTAAACTCGTTGACGGAGATGTCCGGCAGGATATTTCCGCTAAGTTTGTCAAACTGGTAGTAGGCCAAGAGGCCTTCCTCTTCCCCTGAGAGAGGCTTGTTCATCCACTCCTGCAACTCCTCCTCAGTGCGAACCACCTCCCAGATGCGAACTTCGTCCAACTGGCCCTTGGTGAACTCTGAAGTGCCCTGGTACGCCCCGAGATAGGCCTGACCGTTGATCACCGGTAGCGGGTCCGGACCGGAATCACGCTCGGCCACAAGTTCCCCGTCCAGGTAGCTTCTGAACCCGCCAACCATATCCTGTTCCCAGGTCATGGCCACGTGATGCCAATCGCCATCCGTGGCCGGGCCAACCGCAATGCCGGCGCCCGTGCCACCATCGGTGGAGATGATGTGAACTCCGTTCCAACCGGCCACGAAGTACGGGCCGTCCTGCCAGCGCACCGCCGACTGGAACGACTCGCCCTTGAACCAGTACTCGA
>DQOE01000323.1 GCA_015658765.1 Verrucomicrobiota bacterium
GTTGCGCTCCATGAATCGAATTCGCGAACGCTGCGAGCCGTCATCGGGCGCAACGGAACGGAACAACTGGGACAGGCGCCACCAGTCTATCCAAGACTTGTTGCCCCTGGGGGAGGCCATTTGATCAATCGTTTGCCTGCTCCAAACCGAGCAACTCAAGGGCGCGGTTGGCAATTCCGTCCACGGGCCAGAGCCGCCCGATGCCCTCATAACCACAGGACAACAGACCGTCGTCCGGCCCGACAAACACCGCGCCCCGCGCCGTCAGCGTCGCCACATTGGCCACGGTGGCGGGATGGCGCCACATGCTCCCGTTCATCGCCGGGGCAACCAAAACCTTGGCTTCGGGCCGCAAAGCCAGCGCCACGCAGCCAAGCGCATCGTCGGCCAAGCCGTGAGCCAGCTTAGCCAGAGTGTTGGCTGTCGCCGGGGCGATCAGCAGCAAGTCCGCCTCATCGGCGGCGCGGATGTGCGCGACCCCGGTTTCCTCCTCATCGTACAGGCTGGTGATCACCCGCCTGCGCGTGAGCGTCTGGAACGGAAGCGGCTTGACGAATTCCTGCGCGTCCCGTGTCAGCACCACATCCACCACGCACCCGGCCTTGGTCAACAGACTGGCCAGGTCGATCGCCTTGTGAGCGGCGATCGAGCCGCTCACACCGAGCACGATTTTTTTGGATTCACTCATCGGTCGATACAGTTTCTCGCTTGGCCAGACGGGCGCGCTCGATGATCCCGAGCATCTGCCCGAGGTCGGCCTCCCTGGTTTGGCTGGTCAGCGTGTGATCAAATTTTTCAGCCTGATCCATTTCATCCCTGGCGATGGCAAGGCGCTTGGCGATGATTTCATCCGAGTCGGTGCCCCGTCCGCGAAGCCGCTGCTCAAGCTCACCCAAGCTTGCCGGACACAAAAAAACAGTGAGCAATGCCTCGTTCAAAACCGGGTCGTCCGCCGCCGCTTCGCGGATGGTCGCCGCGCCCTGCACGTCGATGTTGAGCAGCACGTCGCTCCCCTCGGCGAGTTTGGCCCGCAGCTCCGACTTCAGCACGCCGTAATGGTTCCCGTGCACGACGGCGTTCTCCAGAAACTCGCCGCCTTCGACTCTGCCGAGGAACTCATCCTCTCCGAGAAAATAATAATCGACGCCATCCAATTCGCCATCGCGCGGCTTGCGTGTGGTACAGGTCACCGCACGGCTCACGCTTGGCAGGGCAGCGCGGACGTTGTCGCAAAGCGTGGTTTTGCCGGCCCCGGACGGGGCTGAGATCACCACGACAAGTGGCGTGCTGGAAACGGCGTCAGTCACTCGATATTCTGAACTTGTTCACGGATTTTTTCCAACTCGGTTTTCAGGGTGACCACCTCGCTGGAAATATTGGCGTCGTTCGCCTTGGAGCCGATCGTGTTGATTTCCCGAAACATTTCCTGAGCCAGAAAATCGAGCTTGCGACCCACTGGCACATTGTCGGACAGGCATTCCTCCAGTTGGACAAAGTGGCTCCTCAGCCGGGTCAATTCCTCGGTGATGTCCGTGCGATCCGTGTAATAGACAACCTCCCTAAGCAGGCGCTCATCGTCCATGTCGGGCACGTCGACGTTGGCATTGTTCAATCGTTCGACCAGTCGCTCCCGGTGGTGTTTCAGCACGTTCGGGGCGAGCTTGGCCACCCGCTTGACGACGCGGCGCAGCTTGCACAGGCGCTTGGCCAAGTCCCGGGCAAGGTTGGCTCCCTCCTTCTCGCGCATCGCCAGCAACCCCTCGAGCGCTTGGCTAAGCGCACGCTTTACCGGCGCACGAAATGCCCTGGCATCGAGCGTTGGCTCAGAGGTTTCCAGCACACCGGGCAGGCGCAGGAGGCTGTCCAGCGAAAGGTTATCAGGGATCTTCAGCGACTTGGCCAACTTGGTCACTTCCGAACGGTACACCTTGGCTTGGGCCTCGTTGATGGCAACGGCAGAAGCGCGGTCCACGCCGGAACGCTGCAAAGCCACCCTGCCGCTGACTCGGCCCCGGGAAACCGAGGCGAGGATCAGGTCGCGCAAGTCGGACTCGATGAACTCCATCTCCGACGGGACACCCAGCGACACCTCGGCCTGTTTGCGATTCACCGAGTTCAACTCGACCGTAATGCGCGTGCCTTTAGCCGTGCATTCACCGCGCCCGTAACCGGTCATTGATTTCATCATTCCAGCGCCGCCCTATCCAAGGCTGGCGTAATAGGCATCCACCCGGTCGGCGACATCGCGATAGCCGATGTCGCGCTCGTAAATGAGCTTGAACTGCTCGATCGATTCCTCCGTCCGATCCATCGAGTCGAGCACGCAGCCGAGTTGGTAGTGCAAATCCATTTTTTCGTCGTCCATGATTTCCTTCTTATCGAGCGCCTTTTGCAGGGTGCCCGCCGCCATGTCGTTCATGCCGCGCTTGGCAAAGCACTTGCCCATGTGCATCAACGACGGGATTTCCTTGTGGGGATTGGCCTGCGAGCGCTGGAAGGACTGGATCGCCGGGGTGATTTCGCCGGCCTCGAATTGCAGCACACCGAGGTCGTATCGCAGCGACAAGTCGGAGGGGTACATGTCGGACAAGCGCTGGATCTGCTCCATCTCAAACGCATTGCGCTCGACTTCCAGTTCGCCGGCATCGCCTTGGCCGGCCTGTTCAATCCGCCAGTCGAACTGCAACAGTTTCGTGTCCACGATAGCCCGATCCACGGCGGCATCGGAGCGCAGGTTGGTCTTGTTGAACCGCTCGTAGTAGCCGACTGACTTGTCAAAATTCTTCACGCGGCTGTGCAGTTCCGCCAGCGAGCGAATGAGCTTCAGGTTCTCCGGCTCGTCCACCAACCGCTGCTCGTACTCCTTGATAAGGTTCTCGGCTGTGGACTCCTGCTCGGAACGCCGGTTCTCCTGCTCGAGCAACACCGCCTCTGCCTCGTCCTTCAGCACCGCGCGGTAGTCGGACTCACCGGAGGCGACCTTGTCGTAGCCGCCCTCGGACAGGGTTCGGCTGGCCGTCAGGTTCTTGGACAACTGCAGCACCTCCTGGTCGCCGGGGTGCGCCTTGGCCAATGCCGTGCAGGTTTCCTCCGCCTTGGCCACGTCGCCGTTATTCACCAACGCCTGACAGTATCGCATGGTGTTGGCCTTGTCATCCGGGTGCTTCTGCATGACAAGATCCCAGGCGAACAGCGCCGTGCGCGGGAACCCGGCCGCAGTGGCGGCATCCGCCAAAAGCTTGTTGCCCATCACGCTGTATGGGTCGTCATTCAGGACCTGCTCGGCTACCTCGATCGCCTCAAGCGGATCCTTTTTCAACGCCAACTGGCCCTTCGGCAAAAGCGACGTCGAAGTCGTCTTGCCGAACATCTTGAAGAGGCCGCTCTTCTTGCCGGAACGCTTGAACTGGTTGAGCCGTAGGGCCTCGCGGCACTCGAAAAACCCCGGCTCACGCCGTAGCGCCTGCTCGAAGAGCTTGGTCGCGTAGTCGAGATTGTCCTTTCGCAGCGCGGTGATCCCCTTCTCAAAATACTCTCGAGCCTGAGGTTGTACCTCTTTTTTTGTCTTTTCCGGCATTCCCTAAAACCTTCCCGAATCGTACCGACAAACCCCAATTGATGCAAACAACCTCCCGCCCGCGCTTCGCGGTTGCCCTGTTTGGGAGGGTCGTGTACAACATTTGCCGCCGGTTATCGGCAGACATCCATGAGCAGGGAAGCCAAAGAGGAAAACCAAGACACCACCCAAATCGAGATCAACGACTCGGAGGAGAAAGACAATAACGCCCCGTCCACACCGGATCAGCAAAGCCAAGCGCCCGACCCGGCGGACGAGGAACCTGAGCCCGCTGAAACCGAACCTGAAGAGGAGGAGGAACTCCCCCCGCCGACCCCGGAGGAAGTCAAGGAGCTTCGACAACAGGCGGCCAAGGCGGAGGAGTTTTATGACCGGCTTCAGCGCCAGGTCGCCGAGGCCGACAATCTGCGCAAGCGCTTGGCCAAGGAGAAGCAGGATGCCGTCCGCTACGCCAACGAGTCCCTCATCGAGCAACTGCTCCCCACGATGGACAGTTTCGAGATGGCCATGTCAGCCGTCCGGAACGCGGATGACAGCACAATCGACTCGCTGAAGACCGGCATCGAGATGGTTCACGCCCAACTCAAGCGAACGCTCGAGGAGGTCGGGCTTGTTGAAATCGACGCCACCGGCCAAACATTCGACCCTTCCCAACACGAAGCCGTGTCCCGCAAGAAAACCGACGAGGCCGACGAGGGCACCGTGATCGAGCAAACCCGCAAAGGCTACCGGCTGAAGGATCGCCTCCTGCGGGCTGCCTCCGTTGTCGTGGCCGCCCCCTCCGGGGAGGCCGAGGAAGCCAACGAGCAATAAGCATGGCCAAGCGCGATTACTACGAGGTGCTGGGCATCAGCAAGGGTGCCTCCGCTGATGAAATCAAAAAAGCCTACCGCAAGCTCGCCGTCAAATATCATCCTGACAAGAATCCCGACAACAAGGAGGCCGAGGAGAAATTCAAGGAAATCGGTGAAGCCTACGAGGCGCTGAGCGATCCCGAGAAAAAATCGGCCTACGACCAGTTTGGCCACGCCGCGTTCGGCGCGGGTTCCCGGGCCAGTCGCGGCGGCGGCGGGTTTCACGATCCGTTCGACATTTTCCGGGAGGTGTTCAGCGGCGGCGGCGGCGGCGGCGTTTTTGAGGATTTGTTCGGCGGCGGCGGCCAACGCAGTTCCTCCGGCCCGTCGCGCGGCTCCGATCTGCGCTACGACATGGAGTTGACATTCGAGGAAGCCGTCCACGGTTGCGAAAAGGAAATCCGCCTCAGCAAACTCGACTCCTGTGATTCCTGCAAAGGCAGCGGTGCAGCGGACGGCGGACGGCGCTCGACCTGCGGCACCTGCAACGGCCGCGGGCAAGTCGTCCAGTCGCAGGGCTTCTTCAGCGTGGCGCAGACTTGTCCCCGATGCCACGGCAGCGGTGCCTCCATCGACAAGCCATGCCCCAAGTGCAACGGCGAGGGGCGCCGCGACAAGTCCAGCAAAGTCACCATCCGCGTCCCGGCCGGCGTCGATACCGGCGCGCGGTTGCGCTCAACCGGCAACGGCGAGGCCGGCATTCACGGCGGCAAACCGGGCGACCTGTACGTCGTGCTGCACGTGAAGGAGCATGAGATTTTCGAGCGCGACGGCGACGACCTGCAGTGCGAAGTGCCCGTTAGCTTTGTGCAGTCAACGCTTGGCTCGGAGATCCAGGTGCCCACCCTCAACGGGAGCGCCCGAATCAATGTGCCTCCCGGAACCCAGTCCGGAACCATCCTGCGGCTTCGGGGTAAAGGTGTCAAAAACGTGCAGGGCTACGGGCACGGCGACCTGCACGTGCGGGTCATCGTCGAGGTGCCGACCCGCCTGAACGCGGAGCAGAAGGCCAAGCTAAGCGAGTTCGGCGAACTCTGCGACGACCGCGTCAACCCCATGCGCGGCTCCTTCTTCGAGAAGACCAGGAAGTTTTTCACCTAGTCATCCCCAGTTTCATGCACCGATTTTTCATCCCCCCGGAGGAGTGCCATAACAACCCGCTTCGCCTCTCCCCGGCGGAATCCAAGCACGCTCGCTCGGTGCTGCGTCTGCGCGAGGGGGATCGTGTTGTCGTGCTGAACGGCGCTGGAAAGGAACTGCTCTGCCAGGCGGCGGAGGCTCGCAACGACTCGACAACACTGGAGATCATCCAGGAAAACAGCATCCCCCCCCTGCCCTTCGAGATCACGCTTTACCAAGCCGTGGCCAAGGGCAAGGCGATGGATTTTATTGTGCAAAAAGCAACCGAACTCGGCGCGCACCGGGTCGTGCCGGTGCTGTCCGAGCGCTCCGTGCCGGGTTGGGACGACGCCAAGACAGCGGCCAAGGTCGAGAAATGGCGCAGCATCTGCATCGAGTCGATCAAGCAATGCGGCTCCGCATGGCTGCCCAGGCTTGAGCTGCCAATGACGCCCAAAGCAGCCCTGGATGATGCGCGCCAATCCGATCTCTCGCTGATCGCCACGCTGCAACCCGACGCAAAACACCCCCGCGAACAAATCGACGCCCACACCGCCGAGCACGGCCAAGCGCCGGGCAAACTGGCGATCTGGGTCGGGCCGGAAGGCGACTACACGCCGGCGGAAATCAACACCATCCGCACAGGTGCCCAGCCGATCACGCTTGGCCCGCTTGTGCTCCGCAGCGAGACCGCCGCCATCTACTGCCTCGCCGTGCTCAACTACGAACTGCAGGCACGCCAATAAGCGCTTGGTTTACGCGGAGGCTTCCCTCATGTAGCGCAGACTCTCGCGGGCGATCGTCTCGGGGCCTTCCTCGAAGTCAAACACCTCCACCGACACAAAGCCGCCGTAGCCGACTTCCTTCAGCGCACCAAAGATCGGCTTAAAATCGACATCGCCAAAACCCGGCCCCTTGAGGTTGGCGTCGTTGGCGTGGAAGTAAGCGAAATTCGGATGCGAGTCGCGGATGATATCCGGTATCGGCTTGGGGTCGGAACACATCGCCTTCACGTCGAGGATAATCTTGAAGGCGTCACTGTCGAACTGCCGAATGAACTCGATGCCCTTTGCAGCCGTGTTCACGAAATCCGTCTCGGACGGAGCCAACGGCTCGAAGCAAATCGTCACCCCCTTGTCTTCCGCCAACTTGACCGACGGAACAAACGTCTCCCTCGCTAACTCCCACGCCTGCTCAAAGCTGACTCCCGGCAGCAGATTGCGCTGCTTGGGCGAGCCGACGACAATCGCCTCGCCGCCGAGGTCGGCGCAAAACTTCACCAACTCACAAAAGTAATCCGACGTTTTGCTGCGAACCGCCGGGTCGGTGTGCGTCATGTACATGCCCTCGGTATTGATGAGCACCCAGTGTACCGCCGAGATTCCGATGCCGCTGTCGGCGGCGACGTCGCGAATCCGATACCGCTCCGCCACCGGCACATCGGTCACATACTGCGCCAGCGTGAACGGCGCAATCTCAATGGCATCGTAACCCGTGTCGGCGACAAACTTGATGGAGTCGTCAATCGCCCAACCCTCGAAAACCTCATTACAAATGGCAAACTTCATTTTAGTGATGCGTTACAAGGGACGCAGATGAACACAACCAGAGTAACTTTTCAGTCTAATTCCAAATGTTTTTGAGAATGAGACAAAGATGAACGCGGATCGCGGGATTTCCGGATGAAAATTAGATTGTGAGAATTTGCCTCCAATTACTTCCTGTAATTGTCAAATTCCTTTCGCTTGATTTCTGGTTTTGTGCCGAGATTTAGCAACAGGCTAACTTCGTACTCCGTTGCTTTCATATAATTCAACAACCGGGCCTCATCCTTGTCAATCAACTGCTTGCTCGATTTCAATTTCACGAGAACAAGATTCTCCACGACAACATCCGCAAAGTATTCCCCAACAAGAATTCCTCGTATCGAACATCAACCCGTTCCTGTTGTTTGACGGCTAATTGCGTTTTTCCAAGTTCATGAACCAAAGCATTTTCATAAACCTTCTCCAAGAACCCAAAACCAAGCGTGTTGTAAACCACGTAGAAGGCTTTGATCACTTTTTCTGTTAATTCCTGATGTTCAAATTATATAATAACACAATGAGTATCAACAAGAAGTAAAATCCATTTAATCCTGAAAACCAGCGTTCAACTGTGTCCCATTGCGTACCAACTCGCAAAAACGTTTCAGCAGCCGAGTCGCGCGGTCGCTGGCTTGGCGGGATTGTTCGAGGACTTCTCCGTGACTGATCGCTGACTTGGCCAAGCCGGCGGCGGCGTTAGTGATGCATGACAAGCCGGAGACCCCGAGGCCAAGCTGACGGGCGACGATCACTTCCGGCACGGTGCTCATGGCGATGGCGTCGGCGCCCAGCGTTGCGAAGGCTCGAATCTCTGCCGGCGTCTCGTAGCTTGGCCCGGACACCGCCGCAAAAACACCGCTCTTCAACTCGATCCCGCAGTCGGCGGCGGCTTGGCCAAGCGCTTGGCCAAGCGACTCGGAGTAAGCGGCAGACATGTCCACAAAGCCCGGCAGTCCCGCCGCCGCTTCGCCGCGCAGCGGATTGGCCCCCATCAGATTGATGTGGTCGATGATGCGCATGAAGTCGCCGACTGCCAAGTCTGTCGCAATGCCACCGGCGGCGTTGGTCAGTAACACCTGCTCGACACCGAACGCGGCCATGACCCGGATCGGATATGTCACTTGAGCCATCGAGTGGCCCTCGTAGTAGTGCAACCGGCCGGCCTGCACCACGACGTCGGCGCCGCCCAGTCGCCCAATGATAAACTGACCGGTGTGACCCTCGACGCTGGATGCGGCGCATCCGGGGAGATCGGCAAAATCAACGGTCGCATCGACCTCGATCGACTTCGCCACTTGGCCAAAGGCGCTGCCCAGCACGATACCGAGAATCGGGCGCAACGATGTTGCCGCATTCAGAACTTTGGCGGCGGCTTGAGGGTTCAACTGCACCAAGCCGGTATGGCGCTTGGGCGGGTGGAACTCAAGCCAAGAGCGTCCGGATCACGCTTGAGCCGGTGATAATGCAGATTGATTGGCGAAATCTGTTGACGAGCCTTGGGGCCTTTCGCTAGGTTCTCCCGCCCTCAGAGTTCCTGAGTAGCTCAATGGTAGAGCGGTTGGCTGTTAACCAATAGGTTCTAGGTTCAAGTCCTAGCTCAGGAGCCATCTTCCCCCCTAATAACTCTCGGTTGTTCCTGATTGTTTAAGCGAACAATCCAGGCCAATGGTGCCGGCGAGAGCGACGAGGCAGTCGCTGCTTCTGGCGAACGCGAGTTCGTCTTCCACCTTGGCTAGGCGCTTGCCCAAGCCAAGTCGGCCGGCCTCTTCGCGGTGGGTTTCCTTCTCGAGGAATGCCTTCATGTAGGCCACTTGGTTTTCGAGATAAGCCACATCGCGCGTCTGCTTGGACTTGATCCGATCGTGATACCAACTTTGCCCGCGCACTTTTTCCTGGTCGAACAGGCTGCGTATCTCCGGGTCGGCGGCGGTTTTACCCTCGAACTGCCCATGCGCCATGATGTGCAGCAGCGCCCGTAACGGCGGGATGGCATCATCGATGGAGCCATCCTCAAAATAGTGCCCGGCGATTCGCTGCTGAGTCTCGACGATGTTGTTGACACCATCCACAAAATCGTCGATCCCCTGCAACTCGGGTTTGAGCATGTCCTCGGGCAGGACGGAATCCGGGTTGGTGAAAATTCGACCGAAAAAATCCAGCACGAACCGGCTCGTAATCCTATAGCCAAGTCGGCCGGCCAGAACGGTCCGACCGGCGTGATCGAAATCATCCACCTTCTCCAAGTACCCTTCCCGGATCAGATAATCCGCCCGGCGTTCACCGGAGGACATGCGAGCCCAAAGTTCCGGAATCAACAGGCTGATGTCGTGGTTCACGCGGTACTTTGGGCCGATGTAACCTGCGGCGGAGGTGAAGCAGTCGTCGCTCGTCAGCATGTAACTGACCAGCGCGTTGTTCAGGTCGACCACCGGCAACAGCGCATTGAACGGCCCCTTGGTCAGTGCGCCCTCGGAGCCGGCCCCGGTGGTTGACGGGGATTTGCCGGTGAGCGAGCTGACGAAGTCCATGAACAGTTCCGGCAGTTCCTGATAATGGATCGGCCCGTAAACGGCGAGGGCTCGGATGCCGGCCTTGGCGTCGGGCGGGTTGTTACGGCGTCCGGCCAGTACGGCATCGACGGGGTTCAGCACCGCTTGGCCAAGCGGCACGCGACGGTACAGGCGCGTGCCGATGTTTGCCAGGTAACGCCCTCTCGCGTCCTCCACGTCAGGCCGGTTTTGGAGATAGCGCGGGTTCTTCGTCGGCTTACCGTCCACGATTCGCGGCAACGCCGATGACGCCATGAACTCGCGAGGGTTGGAGTCGTCGAGAAAGCCGCGAAAGACTTCCTGAAGGTTCGCGGTGTACTGCCCGAATTGAAGGGCATCATCGACCTCATCCCGAGCCTCCTGCCTTGAGATCGGGTGGTAATTGGAAGCGAAAAGGTTTTGGCGGCAGAAGTCCGCCTCGGCATTTTTGTCGTACCCCCGCAGCACCGCGTCATCGGGCCGCTGAAAGAAACGGTACTCACAGTTGGAGGCAAACTTGAGCGAGGGGCGATGTTCATCATTCCTGAGGTGCGGCAGAGCCCCCGACGGCAACACGGTGCTGGCGGAAATGTCATCCTCACGCTGCAACTTGACCGAGGGGATGAAATCTTTTCGCAGCGTGAACGTCCGCCAAAGCCCGTCCCCGGTGAAGCCGACGCGCAAATATTGAGCCACCAGTTTTTGTTGCTTGTACTTGAGTTCCTTTCCCGGTTGGCCGTTGACCGCGTCCACCGAAAAGAGCCTCCCCCAATCGCCCTTCCATTCCGGCTGGTAGAACCGCTTGACCGTGAAAACGAGATCTCTGACGTGCATGGGGATTCCGCCAAGCCACTCGTTGTACTCGTCCGTGTATGCGCGACTGGGAGTCAGCAACTTGATCACCGAGCCGAGCGATCGGCGCTCATCCAGGATACTGCGGCCGCGTTTCACTTCCGGCGGATTCTTAAACCGGCCCGAGAAGCTCCGCTGGATGATTTCCTCAGCCGATGCCATGTCCTCTTGAAAATCTGCGACAAAAACCGGCCCGGCCAAAATGGCGTCTCGGATGGACTTGGAGATTTCCGACTTGCCGCCACCGGACACCGTGCACGGCTTGTGGCAAAAGACCCCCTCGGCGGCATTGCCCACGAGACGCCAATGCCCTCCCACAGAACGGCGCACCATGGAAACCTTGTAGCCCGACGGCAGCACATACGTGATGCCCGGCGACAAGCGGATACGCTGGGCGATGCCCTCCCGCGACCAGGAAATGCTCTGTTCCCTCAGCCGCACGATGGAATCCTCCGGGATGTATTGGATGTCGGGGAATCGCTTGTCGATGGCATACCCTTCCGGCTGAAAACACATGAGATCGCCGCACTCCCGGATCATCTCCGCAAAGGTATGGTTCACTTCCTTGACGAAATCGCTCAGGTGAAACTCTTCGCCCAGGTCATATCGGGGATAGGCGATCACGCCACCGGCGTGTTCCTCCTCTGCGTTGCCCAGCAGATTGGCGGAGAAACTGATCTGGGTTTTCACCTCTTTTTTACAGTAGCCAAAATAGTTGTCGGCGATCAGCGTGACCATGACGCCGGAAGCGTCCCGGCAAGCCACCTTGAACCCGCCGCCGTCGTTGTAGCGCTCTTCACCGGACTCCCAGCACATGCCGTCGCGTTTTTGCCGCTCGGTGGCCTCGGAAACATGCGGCAAACCCAGTTCCTTTTTGCCCAACAAAACCAGGTGGGGCGCAAGCACCACGCATCCGGTGTGCCCGGTCCAATGCGCCGGATCGAGCGCTGCGTCGTTCTCGCTCAAGTACGGGTCGCCGGCGTTGCCGAAAATAGACTCCACGAAATCCAAATTGGAAACCAAGCTGCCCGGCGCGAAAAACCGGGTCTCAAGCGAACGCTCCGCACAAACGCCCCGGACTCCGGGCGTGACCACGGGGCGCAGCAACAGCGACACAAACAACCTCGCCCTCTCCTCCTGCGAACTCGTGAAGGGGATTTCCATCACGCCTTCCGGCGGGGAGAGCGCTTGGCCAAGCAGCGCGGCAAACACCGCCTTGGGAACCTGCTTTTTGTCGTGGGGAATCGGCAACCCACCTTCCACGATATGAAACACCCCCTTTGTGGTTCGCCGATCGCTCCTTGGATTGTGCAACACCCCCTGTTCAATCCGGTACGAGTCAATATGCTCCGATTTGTACGAATCCTTGTCGGGCGGGAGCGACAGGGTACGGGCCAGGCCGTGATGCTCCAGTTGGAGGGCGTTGGTCGGAAGCTTGGGGACATCGCAACCGGCAAGGTAACGGTTCAGAAAATTCTGGATCCGCGCATCCACCGGGCAGTGGTACTCTGCCAGTAAACGGTTCTTCTCCTGCAAATTGGCCAGGAGATGCTTGCTTGTCTTGAGAAGGGCAAACTCACTCTCCTTGCCAACGATCGGCTGGCCTCGAAACCACAACTTGGCGTTGATCACCTCGGCCAAGCGCAGCCTGTCCTCGTCCGAGTTCAGGTTCACGCCGAAGCCAAGGCGTCTCTTCAGTTCCTTTGCGTCATCCAAATTCATTTTCAAAAAAACGATTATCGTATCACGCGGCAAAAAGTCAGGGAAAATCAGGTCGCGTTGAAATTGGCCCGGCCTCCGCTATCGATCCCCTGCCCCGCCTGCGGTAGCCTGCACCCATGTCGCATGAAAAACGGCTGGTAAACATCGAGTCCGACCTGACGCATTTGGAACAGCTTGTGGCGTCCCTGAACCATACCATCACCGAGCACGACAAAATGATTCAGCAACTCCAGACCCAGGTGAACCGGGTTGCCACCGGCTTGGAGACAAAAGAGATGGACTCCATCAAGGGCAATGTCACAAAGCCGCCCCACTATCAGTGAGCGCAAACCAAGGGACGAATCTCCTCCAAGTTCGCCGTTCCCGTTGTGCCTAATTGGTGAACCACCACCGAGGCGGCAGCCATTGCAAATCTCATCGCCTCGACAACCTCCGCGCCCGCTGCCAAGGCCATGGCCAGGTTTGCCATCACGGCATCCCCGGCACCGACGATGTCGATCTCACCCCGCAGAGGCAGACACGGCACATGCTCCGGCGCCTTGCCCGGCTTGGCCCCGGCGATGCCCTCTTCGCTGAGGCTCACAAACACCGGCTGGCCCCGGTCGGTGGCCAAGCGCCCAATCGCCGCACATAAATCGTCCAACGGCAAGCCAGCCGTCTCGCCGGTCAGCACGGCAAACTCCTCCCGATTCATTTTCAGGCCAACGGACGGAAAGTGACCCAGCCCCCGACGACTGTCGGCTAGGATGAGCAGATCGGGGTTGTCGCGGCGGATTTGGCCAAGCGCATCGAGCACGCCCCCGGCGAGCACCCCGGTGTCAGCCTCGTCCACCTGCTCGAGCAGCACCATCGCGTCCACCCGCTTGGCCAAGGCGTTGAGCGACTCGACAGTTCGCTCCTGCACCGACGGCGGCGTGCGGGCCCAGTTCTTGAAATCGAGCCGGTTCAGTTCCCTCGGCGACTGCCCGGACTCGATCACCAGCGGCTTGGTGTAGGAAAAAGTCCTGCGCTCGGGCGTCTGAAAAAAATGGCTCAAGTCAACGCAGCCCACTTGGCCAAGCGAGCGCATCAACTCGTACCCCTCACCGTCCTCGCCGGCGAAGCCCACCGGGAAAACCGTTCCCACGCCAAGCGCCGACAGATTATTCAGAATGGTTCCACAACCACCGGGCTGCGAACGAACGTTGGCCACGTTCAAAACCTCCAACCCGGTCTCAATGGAAGTTTCCGCCAGCGCGGGGTCGATCTCGAGATACCGATCCAGACAAAAATCGCCGACCAACGCCACGCGAAGACCGGAAAACCGGTCGGCGATTTCACTAAAACGCTCCTCTTTCACGATGGGTTCGCGTCATCCAGGGCACGGGATAAATGCTGGACGAAGGCCAGGTTATCGCACTGCAAGTAATGCATCGAGCCACCCATTCGGGCGTACGTTTTGCAGAACCGCAGATAATAGGCAGCGCTGGTGACAGGCGGCTCGCCCTGCGTCCAGTCCCAGTTGCCGCCATCCTGCAAATCGACGACGTACATCGAGTGGTTTTTCACAATCTCCCGCCCTTCCTGCAGGCGAATGTGGTTCACACAACTCAACGCCTTCTCGAACACTTGCGGCCCCATAATGGCCGAGCCGACCGACAACAGCACACCGCCGTCAAGCTGATCGAGTGTCCCGGCGAATGTTTGAAAATCGACATGCGCCGCCCGGCCTATTGCCGCGCCGTTGAACATCGGGTGGTTTGAAATAATGTCGTAACCGATGCCCGGATGCACCGTCAACGGCATCCCGTGGCGGTAGGCGGAAGCCACAACCGAAGCCTGTTTCCAGCGATGCTCGAGGTCGCACCGTCCCTCCGGCGCGGAGCCGTTACGCATGGCATGGAGCAACTCCGCCCGGGCCGCAGCCAACTCGTGCGCCGGTTCCGCCGCGATGAGCGAAACCAACTCATCCGCCGCCGGCAGATCAGCGCCGTCCCCAGCGATAAAGCGGCCAAGCGCCTCACCATAACCCAGCCCCTCGACCCCGCCGGCGAGCAGCGCCAAGTGAATGTAGCGCCCCGTTTCCTCCCAGGTACCGAACGTGCCGGTGGCGACGTTCGAGCGAACGCACTCGGTCGAGCGGCCAAGCCAGGCGTACTCCCAGTCGTGAATTGTCCCGGCACCGTTGGTGGCCAGATGCGACAGCCAACCGTTGGCGATCAAGTTGTCGAGGATCAGCGCGGCGCCGTTTTTGATGAGGTGCGCCCCGTAAATCATCATGACAGCCTTGCCGTTGGCCCGGGCTTCGCGGATGCGCCCGGCGCAGTCGTCCACTTGGCTCATCAGCGCATCGCCGATCGCCGCCGGCTCGGCATCGAGCGGCACAAGGACTTCCTCCACCGTGCTCAGGCTGTTGCGCTTGGCCAAGGGCAGCGGCTTGATTTTTTGCAGATCTATCTTGGTGCCAATCATTTCCCCACAATCACATCCACCAAAACAGCGGCGTCGCGGTAATCCGGGACAACGATGTCGGCCCCGACACCGAGCAGCCGCTTGCGTTTCCACTCGTCAAACTGCCCTGCTCCATTGCGGGCTTCATCGCTGGCCACCGCCACCGCGAGCCCGCCGACATTTTTGCCGTCCTCGATTTCCACGTACCCGTCGCCGATCACCAGCAGCTCGTCGCCGTCGACGTTGTTCTCCCTGAGAATCCGCTCGATCACCTGTTTTTTGGAGAAACTCATGAAATCATCCTGTGCCCCGTAAACACGCTCGCCGAAGTACCGGCCCAAGCCGAGCAACTCGGCCTCGCGCCTGACAAACGGCTCGTCGGTACCACTGGCCAAATAAAGATCCCACCCGCGCGCCTCAAGACAGTCGAGCAGCGCAACCGAGCCGTGCAAAAGAAACTCCACCGGCTTGGCGTCGCCGCTGGCTAGGCTTTCAACTCGGGACTGAATCCGCACCTCGAGCCGTCGGAGATACTCGTGTTTATACTCCAGTGGATCAAGCGCCTCGCCGCCGCGCTCAGTGACGCGCTCGGCAAACTTCATCATTTGGAAAATCGTCTGCCTGCCGTTCAGCGTCATGATGTCGTCCAGCAACATGGCGCGCACGCTGTCTGAATCGTCACCATTTACCGACGGAAGCAACTTCTCGAACATCGGCAGCATCACCTCCGGCCAGCCCTCGCGGATCAGTGACAGCGTGCCGTCGAAGTCGAACACGACATGCTGAATGTTTGGGTGCGGTACGAAATGATCTGCAAATTCCACCCGGCCGGCGAATCGTCCGGCCAAGGTGTCGTGTGGAGCTAAAGAAGGGGTTTCGGTCATAAATATGCGCCTGGCCAATGTATCGGGCCACTTGCGGGCAGTGAAGCAGAAACTCCCCCGCGTGGCCAAGCGGTGAAAACGCTTGCACTCCGGCTTGGCAATGGGCTTATTGTGCCGGCGCGATTAGCGCCTCAACACATGGCAACGGAAAAAAAGGAATTCAAGACCGAGGTTCAACAACTCCTCGATTTGGTCATTCACTCGCTCTACTCGAACAAGGACATCTTCCTGCGGGAATTGATCAGCAACGGATCGGACGCGATCGACCGGCTGCGTTTCGAGGCTCTCTCAAACAAGGAACTGATCAAGGACGATCCGGAGTTTCGGATCAAGCTCTTCGTGGATAACGAGGCCAAGACGCTGCGGATCGAGGACAACGGCATCGGCATGACCCGCGATGAACTCGAGGAGAATATCGGCACCATCGCCCGCTCCGGCACGCGGCAGTTCATGGAGGAACTCAAGAAAGGCAAGGCCAAGGCCAGCCCGGAACTGATCGGCCAGTTCGGCGTCGGGTTTTACTCGGCCTTCATGGTCGCCGATAACGTGATGCTGAAAACCCGCCCCGCCACCGGTGACGAGTCGTGGACGTGGGAATCAAGCGGCGACGGCACCTACGAAATCTCCGAGGGCGGCCGTGACAAGCGCGGCACCGAGATCACTCTGCACCTTAACAAAAGCAGCCGGGACTACATCGTCGAGTTCAGGCTCCGGCAGATCATCAAGAAATATTCCGACTTCGTGGAGTACCCTGTCGTGATGGACATCA
>DQOE01000157.1 GCA_015658765.1 Verrucomicrobiota bacterium
ACCGGCCAATGGCGCCCGCTCAACCTCACGCGCCCCCCCTTCAACCTCCCTGAGCCGGCCAAGCGCATCGCCGAAAACTGCACTGAAAGCGAGTTTGCTGATAAAGTTCTGGGCGTGTGGCCAATCGCCGATCTGCCTCAAGCCGGGTGCTCGTGACAATCCATCCCGCTTGGCCGAGCGGGGTTAGCGGGGCCGGCGCTCGGGGCGTGGGCGCAGTTCAACCTCGTCGAGTTTTCCGTCGTTGTTGCGGTCGAGCGACCTTAACCGGGCGACGGCTTCCTCGATTTCGCGGGCGGAAATCTCACCGTTTTTGTCTCGATCCAGCACGTCCATTGCCGGGAGCAATTGCGTGACTCGCGGCGGGCCGTCGGGGGGATTGGGCGGTCGCCGGCGCTTATCTCGGCCGGCAATTGGTTCGCCTTCGCTTTTACCGGTCAACTGGGAGTTCACCGACTCGATGCGCCGGGTGATGAACGGTTTGATGGCCAGCACCCTCCGGTTCACCGCCCGATTGATGCCGTCGCTGTCGCCGTTGATGCCTATCCGGAGTCCCTCCGATCCGGGGCCATCGGTGTCCTTTTTCACATGCGGAGCGATGGCCTTTTCGAATTCCTCAATGCGGGCAAAGTATTTCTTTTCGGTGAAATTATTCTTCATCAACTTGGTCACGGCATTTCTGTAAAGCTTTGGGAATTGTTCGGTCGCAAACAATCGTTCGACAGTGCGGCGGCGTGAAATCCACGGGCGATCAATGTCCCATTTGACCAGCATCTCCGGCGAGCGTCCCATCGTGAAGGTGCCGAACGTCTCGTTGAGATCCCACGGCAACATCCGCAGCTTGCCGTCGGCCTTGTCCATCAACAGATAGTAGTTGTGCGGCATGCCGATGTAGCTGTCGATATTCACCAGGATCGAGGTCGCAGCGAGGTAGCCGGCGAACTGTTCGAGGTTCATGCGTTTGCCGATCTCGCGGGTGAACTCGTCGTCCGATCCCTGCTCTACCAGCTTGAGCAGCTCGGCGAACCGCCGGATTTGGTCCACGTTCTTTTCTCCCACTTTGATGTTGTAGCGCTCATAGGCTTTTGGTTCCTCCCCCAGATAACGCCAGTCGTCCATCGACTCCGGTTTCATCAACAGGCTTCCTTTCGAGGCCTTGCCCAGGTTCTGTCCAATGAAACGATCATCCACCTGCTCGATGATGACGTAGATGCCCAGCGGCTTTTTGTCGGCCAGACCCTCGATCGTCAGCGTGACGTTGGCCCAGCCGACGCCCGGCGTGGCCAGCCCGGCGGCGCGGTACAGCTCGTAGCCGAGTTTCTCCTTCATGAACGCGGAGTCGAGGAAGGCGTTGGAGAAATTGAGCTTGGTGCGTCCGTGCAGCTTTTGGCCCTTGACGAACCGGTTGGTGTCGATCTTGAACGGCCGCTTCAGTCCGCGCGAGGCGAAGCGGTACGACGAGTTGCCCTTGAACCGCATGCCGGTGTCCGGGAGCGACAGGCCGTCGATGACCACCTTGGCCTTGGCATAGGGAAACTGGTTGCCGAAGTCTACCCGAGGACCGTCCTCGCCGGGACGACGTTCGCGTCGCTGAGGTTGCATCGCGTCCCACGCTTCGCGCGTGATCGAGATTTGGACGTCGAGCACGTGGTTCTCGGCATAGACGGAGTTCCAGAACGCTGCATCGGCTTCTTTCTCCGCCGCTTGGCCAAGTGATGCAAACAAGGCAATGCCAAGCCAGGCGATCATCGAAACCCGTTTCAAGAAGGGCATGCGAAAAAAAGTAGCCCGCCGTCACCGCTTGGCCAAGCGCAAATGGCGAACGGCAAGGCACCCGCCGGCGATCACGAACAGAATGGCCAAGTGCTGGCTGGGCGACAGCGGGGGAATCAAGCTGATCGCTCCACGGTTGTCGCCGCGGAGGTACTCGACGAAAAACCGCCCCGTTCCGTAGGCGATCAAGTACACCGCAATCCGGTGGCGGGGCGGCACCTTGAGTTGCGTGGCCAAGCCAAGCGCGATCAACAGGCCCATCTCGTACAACTGCGTCGGGTGCACCGGCAGCACACCGTGGAGTTGGCACGCCGGGCTGTCGGCGGGGAATTGCACGCCAAGGAAGCTGTCGGTCGGTGCGCCATGGCAGCACCCTGCCATGAAGCAGCCCAAGCGCCCCCAAGCGTGCATGTAACAGAGATACGGAATCGTCAATTCGAGATATTGCCTCAGTGGCACGTGAAACGCCTTGGCCGCGACGAACAGGATCGCTGCGCCGCCGATGAGTCCCGGCATGGCGGCAGCCGTGCCCCACGGCACATGGCCACCGTATAGCCATCGAGTGACGACCATTGCGAACACCCACCCGCCTCCGCTGGCCAGCCCGAGGCAGTAGAGGTATTTGCCGGATTCAGCCCGGCCCAGTTTCTGTCTGCGGGCGGCGGCATCCACCCCGATGAACAGGTGGCAGACGCCGAGAGCGATCAACAGCGAGTACGTGTGAATCTGCCCGGGATGCGTGCCAAATGGAATGGGGATGACCGGCCACATGGAATGGTTGCTTGCGAAAAGAAAAACACCCAATCGGACAAAAGTCCATGGGTGTTTGGTTGGCGAGATGGCTGTGAATCAGGCCTCGGCCGCAGCCGCCACGGTTGGCGCAGCGATAAACGCCAGGATCCCGGCGACCAATTGGAGGATGTTCGATGGCCCGATGGATGGGAAATTGCCCGCCCAAAGCGATATCACCACAGCACCCAGGATCAGTACACCGCCAATCGTTGCCTTGTTGCCTTTGCCAAGGGCGATAAAGGCCATGATAGTGCCGATCAGGCCAAGAATCCCCTGGGCACCGGCAAACATTGCCAAATTTCCAGCCACAGCCGCAGCATCATCTGCTCCAGCGAGTCCCTCCTGGAGTTCAGCCTTTTGCTCCTCAGTCAGCCCTTCTCCGGATTCCTCCGCGGCTTCTGTTACGCCTTGTTCAATAGCTTCGCCCACGCCGCCCATGACTCCGGCGCAGGCACCGGCACAAGCACCAAGCGCCAGTGCCATGATACTACCGATCAGACCCAATACTAGGATTGCAACTTTCATGTTTTTTATCTCCTTTCAGTTTATTCGGGCGGAACATCCATCCGAAGTGCGTACCGTGTGCCATCGTTTTTTTCTGTCAAATAAATAAAAAAAATCTATAAATTAATCCATTGACAGATAAACCGGTGCTTGATTGGCTCAACAACCCGCCTCTAGGCTGCCCACTTTGGGATGGAATCGTGGTTATTGGCGATCGCAGGTCCGGTTTGGACTTGAGTTGGCTTGGGTGAAAACCTAAATTCCGGGGAGTGTTCCGTGGTGTATGTTTTGGGCGTTGGCTCGCCTTTGTTCTGCTGGTCTGGCCTGTTTTGGCTGAGGCGGGGCATTGGGCGTTTGTGCCTCCTCAAAAAACACCGTTACCGACCGTCCGGAATGTCGATTGGCCAAGCAATGAGTTGGATCGGTTTATTCTGACCAAGCTTGAGGCGGTGGGTGTTGCGCCTTCAAAGCAGGCTTCCCGGTCCGCTTTGGTGCGGCGGTTGTATTTGGATTTGACCGGGTTGCCGCCTTCGTCGGAGGAGGCCTTGGCGTTTGTTCAGGATGATTCCCCGTGGGGTTATTCCCGACTTGTCGAGCGGTTGCTGGCATCGCCGCGCTTTGGGGAACGGCAGGCTCAGAACTGGTTTGATCTAGCCCGGTTCGCCGACACGTCGGGGTATGCGGCGGATCGTACCCGCAATATCTGGCCGTATCGTGATTGGGTGATCGCTGCGCTGAACGACAACATGGCGTTCGATCGTTTTTCGATCGATCAACTCGCCGGTGATTTGATTCCGAACGCGACACAGGAGCAGCGGGTAGCCAGCGCGTTTCATCGCCAATCGATGCAGGCCAAGGGCAACAACCCGCGCAAGGAGGAGTTTCGGGTCAAGGGGATCGTGGATCGGCTTCAGGCGACCGGCCGAACCTGGCTTGGGCTGACGCTGGAGTGCGCCGAGTGTCACGATCACAAGCACGACCCGATCAGTCAGCGGGAGTATTACGAGTTGTTCGCGATCTTTAACAATGTGCCGCACCTCGGCACCGGCTACGGGGTCCACGGGCCGATGATGTCGTACACGCCGGCCGCCGCCCGGCTGGAGCAGGAGCGCTTGGCCAAGCGTTTGGCTGTCTTGAGGGGGCAAATGCCGCTTAGCCAAGTGAAGCATGAGGGGTTGATCGGCGAGTGGCAGGCACCGACACAGGCCGAGGATGCGGCCCGGTTCAGCCTGACCAGAAGCATGACCATCACGGCGGAAATTCAGACAACCGGTGCGATTGGTGACATTGTTTCGAAGTACGATTGGAAGGCCGGGGAGCGGGGTTATGTTTTTGGTGTCGGCGGCGAGGGCGATGTGAAGGCGGAGCCGGGCAAGTTGTTCGCCTGGTTTTCCTCCGAGGCGGCGACGTTTAAAGGAGTGGTGGCGTACGGGAGCCGTCGGGTGGATGACGGTCAGTCGCATCACGTGGCCATGGTGTTTGAAGCCGGCCAGTCGGTTCGCTTTTTTGTCGATGGCATTGGGGATGAGGCGGTGCGGATTGAGGGGCCGATCCCGAAAACGGTTGCCCAGAGTGCGCGGGGTCTGGCGGTGGGTGCGGGGTTTGAGGATTCATCCAAGGCGACGGCGTTTCGTTTTGACGGCCGCTTGGCCAACGTGCGGTTGTACGATCGGGTGATTTCGAATCCAAGCGGGCTGGATGTTTCGAAACCGAAGGTCGCGGAGTATCGGCGCTTGGCCAAGCGCTTGG
>DQOE01000185.1 GCA_015658765.1 Verrucomicrobiota bacterium
CGCATCATAATGCAGCCCATCGTGATGAGCGGCGCAGTGGAGAAACCCATTTCCTCCGCGCCGAGCAACGCGGCGATAACCACGTCACGGCCGGTCTTGAGACCGCCGTCGGTTTGCAGCACCACGCGGCTGCGAAGATCGTTGAGTACCAGCGTTTGGTGCGTCTCGGCAATGCCAAGTTCCCACGGCAATCCGGCGTGCTTGATGCTGGTGAGCGGGGATGCGCCGGTGCCGCCGGTTTCGCCGGAAATCAAAATGTGATCCGCGTGCGCCTTGGCCACGCCCGCGGCGATGGTGCCCACGCCCACCTCGGACACGAGCTTCACACTCACACGCGCGGCGCGGTTGGCATTTTTGAGGTCGTGAATGAGCTGCGCCAGATCCTCGATGGAATAAATATCGTGATGCGGCGGAGGACTGATCAAGCCCACGCCGGGAGTGGAGTAGCGAATGCGCGCGATGGTGTCGTCCACTTTGCGCCCGGGCAACTCGCCGCCTTCACCGGGCTTTGCGCCTTGGGCAATTTTGATCTGCAACTCATCGGCGTTGGTGAGGTACCATATGTTCACCCCGAACCGCCCCGAGGCCACCTGCTTGATGGCCGAGCGCTTGGAATCGCCGTTGGGTAGCGGATTGAATCGCGCAGAATCTTCGCCACCCTCGCCGGTGTTGCTCTTGCCACCGATGCGGTTCATGGCGATGGCCAACCCCTCGTGGGCCTCGGCGGAGATGGAACCGAAACTCATCGCGCCAGTGCAGAAACGCTTCACGATTTCACTTGCGGGTTGGACGTCGTCGATGGGAATTGGCCCGCCGTTGACGCCTTCCTTGAATTCCATCAGCCCGCGCAACGCGCAACGCGCCTTGGTGTCGCCGTTGATGTGGTTGGAAAATTGCTGGTACGACGCAAAATCATTCGTGCGCGCGGCGGTTTGCAGCGCGGCGATGGATTCCGGATTCCACATATGTTTTTCGCCCTCGGCGCGCCAGTGGAATTCGCCGGGGTTGGGCAGCGACAGCGTTTCATCCTCAGCGCGTTCAGGAAAACCAAGCGCGTGGCGGCGCAACATTTCCTCGGCCAACTCATCGAGGTTGACGCCTTGCACACGACTGGCGGTGCCCACGAAACAGCGGTCAATTACGTCGTCCCGCAGGCCGATCGCCTCAAAAATCTGCGCCCCTTTATAAGAGTGCAACGTTGAGATACCCATTTTGGCCATCACTTTGAGCATTCCCTTGGCCACGCCCTTGCGATAGGCGGCGACGATGGATTCGTCATCGGCGAATTTCTCGGCATCGGTCAGCCCTTCGTGGCGCGCTTGCCACAGCGACTCGAAGGCGAGATACGGGTTAATGGCATCCGCGCCGTAGCCGACGAGCAAACAATGATGATGCACCTCGCGCGCCTCACCGGTTTCGAGCACGAGACCGATTTGCGTGCGCAACGCGTTTTTTACCAAATGATGATGCACCGCGCCGGTGGCCATCAAAGTGCTCAGCGGAATGCGGTCGGCGGAGATGGCGCGGTCGGAAAGAATGGCGAGACTGAAGCCATCGGCGATGGCGGCCTCGGCCTCGGCGCAAATGCGCTCGAGCGCGCCGGCCACGCCGACGGGGCCTTCGGTTTTGGGAAACGTGATGTCGATTTCCTTGGAGCGCCAGCCGCGATAATCCATCCCCTTGAGCGCGTGCAATTCCTCGTTGGTGAGAATGGGATGCGGCAGGCGCAGGCGTTGGCAGTGGGCCTCGGTGGTGTCGACCAGATTTTTCTCGGGGCCAATGTAACACTCGAGCGACATAATGACTTCCTCGCGAATGGAATCGATGGCGGGATTGGTCACTTGCGCAAAGAGTTGGCGGAAGTAATCGTAAAGCATTCGCGGTTGATCGCTGAGACAGGCGAGCGAGGCGTCGTTGCCCATCGAGCCGACGGGATCGCGCAGCTCGTGGATGAGCGGCAGCAGCATAAACTGCATCGTCTCGGTGGTGAACCCGAAGGCTTGCATCCGCTGGCGGAGCGTGTCCGCGGCCAAACCGTGCGCGGTGCCGGCGGCGGCGAGGTCGTCCAGCTCGATGCGTTGGTTGCGGAGCCATTCGCCGTACGGGCGGCGCGTGGAAAAGTCGGCCTTGATTTCCTCATCGGGAACCATCGTGCCTTTTTCGAAATCGACGAGGAACATCCGGCCCGGCTGCAAGCGTCCCTTGGCTTTCACGTTGGCGGGATCCACGGGAATTACGCCCACTTCGCTGGCCATAATCACGCGGTCGTCGTGCGTGAGATAATAGCGACTGGGGCGCAGGCCGTTGCGGTCGAGCACGGCGCCGATGTATTTGCCGTCTGTGAACGCGATGGACGCGGGGCCATCCCACGGCTCCATCAAACAGGAATTGTACTCGTAAAAATCGCGCTTGGCTTGGGGCATTTGGCGGTGTTTCTGCCACGCCTCGGGCACCATCAGCAGCACGGATTCCTGCAGCGACCGGCCGCTCATCAACAGAAACTCCAGCGCGTTGTCGAAGTTGCCCGAGTCGGAACATTCCGGCTCCATAATGGGATAAAGTTTTTGCAGGTCGTCGCTGAGCAGCTCGCTCCGCAACGTGCCTTCGCGCGCGCGCATCCAGTTGATGTTGCCGCGCATCGTGTTGATTTCGCCGTTGTGGCTCATAAACCGAAACGGCTGCGCGCGATCCCAACTCGGAAACGTGTTGGTCGAAAACCGCGAGTGCACCATCGCGAGGTGCGTTTGGAAATCGGGATTGCTCAAGTCATCAAAGTAGTTGAGCAACTGATCCGTGGTGAGCATCCCCTTGTAAATCATCACCTTGGTGGACAGGCTGCAAATGTAAAACAGCAACGCCTGTTCAAGCGAGGCATCGAGGCGCAGCTGATGGCTGGCGCGTTTGCGGATGATGTAAAGCTGGCGCTCAAAGTCATCGCCCTCCACGCCCTCGGCTGCGCCGATGAAAAGCTGCATGATGCAAGGCTCGGCCGCGCGCGCGCTGGGGCCGACGTCGGCCTTGTCCGCTTGCACCGGCACGGCGCGCCAACCGAGGCAGATTTGGCCCTGCTCGGCGATGATGCTTTCAACCGTGGCGATGCACTTGTTGCGTTCGGCTTCAATTTGCGGCAGAAAAACCAGCCCCGCGCCGAAGCGCCCCTTGGCGGGCAACTCCACGCCCATCTCCTCGCGGGCGACCTTTTCGAGAAAGCCCCACGGCAAGCCGGTGAGGATGCCGCTGCCATCGCCGGTGTTGGCCTCGCAGCCGCACGCGCCGCGATGGTCCATATTTTTGAGCATCTGAATGGCATCGAGCACAATCTGATGGCTCGGCACGCCCTTCACATTAGCCACAAAGCCCACGCCGCAGCTATCCTTCTCATTGGCGGGATCGTACAGGCCCTGCTTTTTGGGGAACCCAATTCTTTTAACTCTGTCACTCATTCCATCTAATCCCAATAAATCTGGATCACATCAAACGTTCAAAAATCGTCAGTTTTTCCAAGCACAACAGCCGCCTGACGATTACGGCTTAAAAAGACCCCTGTAAGAGGCCGGGCAGCATCCCACAGTCAAAAAGGTTGAGCAACATTTTAATGCCTAATGATCTTCATTAGTTTTTCTTATGTATGTGGCAGTGAACATTGTCATTTCAACCATTTTTCCGGCTTCGTGCTAATCCGTGAAACTCGTGTTCGGACTCAAAACCCCCTCGCGCTTGGCCAATTGCTCGAGATGGGACGCCGCGTTGGCCATCGCCTCCGGCTCGCTCGCCAAGTCCGGCACCAACGCGGCCAAGCGCCAAAAGAGTCGCTTCCCGGGTTCGACCTCCGCTTGGCCAAGCGCCAACTGACCGGCCAAGCCAATGCACGGCTTGCCAAGTCGTCGGCAAAGCGCCGCGACCTGCCCTGTCCCCTTCCCCATCAGCGTCTGCTCGTCGATCGCCCCCTCCGCCGTCACCACGAAATCTGCCTCAGCAACTTTCGTTTCCAACTCGGTCGCCTTGGCGAACACCTCGAAGCCGGACTCAATCGTCGCCCCGGCAAACGCCATCAACCCAAAACCCAGCCCTCCCGCCGCCCCGGCGCCCGGCGTCAGCGAGAAATCACCGCCAAGCGTCTCGGCGGTGACCTTGGCCAAGCGGCCGAGGCAGGCGTCCGCCTTGGCGAAATCCTCCGGGCGCATGCCCTTCTGCGGCCCATAAACCCACGTGGCCCCATCGACACCGAGCAGGGGGTTTTGAACATCACTCGCCACCGTCACGCCTGGCCAAGCGCGGCTTGTCGGCGACTCGATCAAAGCCAGGCCGTCGAGCCGTGTCCACTGCTCAATCGGTTTGCCCGACTCGTCGCGGAACACCCAGCCGAGCGCCCGCGCCATTCCGAATCCGCCGTCGTTTGTCGCGCTGCCCCCGATGCCCGTGAGGCAGTGCGCCGCCCCCGCTTGCCCAGCGGCAAGCAGCAGTTGCCCCACTCCGCGCGTGTCCAAGTCGAATGGATGAGACCGCCCCAGCGCCAACAAGGCCAAGCCGTTCGATTGCGCCGTCTCCACCACCCCTTGGCCGGACTCGGAATCAAACCACCAAGCTGCCGGCCGCGCTTGGCCCGCCGCATCGACAACCTCGACAAGCTGCTCCTCCAACCCAAGCGCGCCCGCCATCACCGGCCCGAAGCCGTCCCCGCCGTCACTCATCGGCAGCAGTGCCAGCGTGTCGTCCGGGCACGCCGCCGCCCAGCCACGGGCGATCGCCCCGGCCGCTTCCTGCGCCGAGAGCGACCCTTTGAATTTATCCGGAACAATGAGAATTCGGCGTGTCATGGCACGGAAAAAGGTTGCCTCGGAAATAGTTTATGGCAATCTGTTTTCGCGTTTGAGGAAATCAAAATGGAAAAACCAAATATAATCGCCTACATGAAGCCATCCTGCGGCTGGAGCAATGGCGTCCGCGCCGTGATGCAAAAGTACGACCTGCCGTTCGAGGATCGCGACATCATCAACGACCCCAGCCAACGGCAGGAGATGATCCAGAAAACCGGCCAAATGCTGCAGCCGTGCGTCGAGGTCAACGGCAGCATGCTGGCCGACGTCAGCGGCGAGGAGGTCGAGGCCTATCTGCTGGCCAACAGTCTGGTGGAAAACACCGACCGCGAAGCCGGCGCACCGACCAACCAGCCGTGCGAAAATGAAATGAGCGAAAGCGAAATCAACTTCCGCTAAGCCAAGCCGGACAAACCAATTCCAGGGCGGCTCTCAGCCGCCCTTTTTTTGTGCCTTGGCTTGATCGTACTTGATGAACGCCGCGACGAGGCCGGAGCCGACGAGAAAGGCGATGAGCGTCCACATCGTGTTGGCGTCGGTGGGCGGGTTGATCCAGTCGAGATCCACCCGCACTAAACCGACGTTGTCGTCGCCGACGGTCTCAAACTTCCGGAACGGCCAAAGGGCCGCGAGCGACCCCGCCATCAAGCCGGCCAGCCAAGCCACTGTCGGGTCGTGCCAGCGCGACAACACCCACTTCAGCAGCCGCGTAAACAGCAGCAACCCGGCGGCGCATCCCGCCATGAACACCAGCACCACGAGCGCGTCCCAATCGTTCACCGCCTGCAGCACTTCAAAATAAGCGCCCAACAAAATCATGATGAACGACCCGCTCACACCCGGCAGCACCATCGCCGAGATGGCCACCGCGCCGCACAAAAAATAAAACGCGATCCGCGTTGCCCCCGCTTGGCCAAGCGGCGACTGCGCCTGGGCAACTTCCGGCGCGGCGGCCTGCTTGATCTGGGCTTGTTTCATTTCGACTTTGCGCTTGGCATCGCTGAGTTGCTGTTCCGAATCGGCCGAGAAGGTCAACGCCAACACCAACCCCAAGCCGACCACGGCGCTCAACCCCTCCACCGCTCCGAAGCGGCGGATCATTTTTACCGGCATCCAGATCGACACCAGAATCAGCCCGGTGAAAAAGCCGTAAGTCGGATCGTGCCACTGATCGAGCAGCCACACCATCACCCGCGAAAAGACGACCACCGCCACCGCGCCGCCGGCGGCGATCCAACTCAAAAAAGCCCCGTCGATTTGCCGCCACTCCGTGCGGAATCTCTCCTTCGCACCGTCCCGGAAGCCCGCGACACCCAGCGCGGCGGTGAGTGTGCCGGGGCCGATGTTGCCCACGGCGGCGATGAGGCGCTCGTAGATGCCAAGCGCAAGCGCCATGCTCCCGCCGCTCACGCCGGGGATGATGTTCGCAACCCCGATCAGGAATCCGTGCAGAATCGTTTTGAATACAGCCGCCATCGCTCGCGCGGATTCCAACCCAGCCAGACGCAAATGGCCAAACAAAAACGGCAGCCGTTTTGCCGACTGCCGCTCGATAAAGGGGTTTGCTGCCTATTGCAGCTTGGCCAAGGTCTCCTTGATCGCGTCGAAATTCGGGAGATCCTTCGGGGTCGGCGTCTGCTCGCTGTATTGCACCACGCCGTCCTTGTCGATGACGAACGCCGCACGCGCCGCAACCGAGCCGAAGCCCATCAAGTCGTCGAGCAACACGCCGTAGTCGGCGGCGACCGATTTGTTCAGGTCGCTCGCCAGCGTGATGCCGATGCTCTCCTTCTGCGCCCAGGCTTCCTGCGCAAACGGGCTGTCCACGCTGATGCCGATGACATCTGCGTTCAGGTCGGTGTACGCGCCGAGCCCGGCGGTGATGTCGCACAACTCGCCGGTGCAAACGCCGGTGAAAGCGAGTGGGACGAACAACAGCACAGTGTTTTTGCTGCCAAAATTGCTGCTGAGGGTGACGTCGGTGACATCGCCGCTGCTCTTGGATTTCAGCGTGAAATCCGGTGCCTTGGTTCCTACTTCAATTGCCATGTTTTTTTCTTGTTAAGTGGCTCGATGGCCGCGCTCCTTTTACAGCACGCTTGCCCAAAGTCAACAGCGCTTGCCCAAGCGGCTTGTTTGTGGGGAGGCGGGGCGGTAGCTTGGCGGCGTTCTTCGATCCTGGGAGGGCGGAGGGTCGCCTCCGGCTTGCCGGGGGAGGAAAGTCCGAACTCCGCAGGGCACGATGCCGCGTAACCCGCTCTTTAAGGGTGGGATACACGCGGGAGACGGCGCTTCAAGGCGTCGCCGACGGCCAGTGCAACAGAAAACAAACCGCCCGGTTCGCCGGGTAAGGGTGAAAAGGTGGGGTAAGAGCCCACCGCCCCGAGAGTAATCGAGGGGGCACGGTAAACCCCATTGGGAGCAAGACCAAATAGGGAGTCCGGGATTGCCCGTCCCATTGAGGCTCCGGGTTGGGTCGCATAAGATAAATGGCCCTCTCCGCAGCCGGCTTGTCCGGCTCGCGCAGACAGAATTCGGCTTACAGCCCGACCGGGATCGGAGACACTTTTTTTGAGTTACGAGTTCTCAGTCCTCGGTTTTTTCAGTTGGGACACGGATTTCGCGGATTTACAGAGATCAATTTTCAATCCTGAAAATCTGCGTTCATCTGCGTCCTGTCTTTCCTATCTGTTCGTGCTTTTCGTGTTTTTCGTGGTTCCATCTTTTCGGTTCTCGGTTCTCGGTTTTTTTAGTTGGGACACGGATTTCGGGGATTATCGTGAGTGTTCAGGATCAATTTTAAGCGTTTGACACAGTGGCGGTGCTTCCATAGAGTTTGTGGCCCTTTGAATTTCTGAACGATGTCTGAAGAAACCAATCAACCCCCCAGTGCGGGCGACTCGCAAGAGTCCAAGAAACAAACTGTTCGCATCAGCCTGCCGCCCAAGCCGGCTGCCTCGCCGACGATCAAGATATCCGTGCCGCCTGCTGGTGCTGCCAAGGCGGCCTCCACCATCAAGATA
>DQOE01000077.1 GCA_015658765.1 Verrucomicrobiota bacterium
AGTTGGCAAACCGCCGATCCTCCACCAGCACGATTGGTGTGTCGGGTCGGGCTTTACGAAGTTGATTCACTAAAGGCACACAACGCTCGGTGACCATCGCTGCATTCATATTTGGCAGACAATCGATGATGTAGCAGGCCGCATCCACATCCACCATCAGATCGCCCACCTCCTTGTGCATTTTTCCGTTGCCTGAAAAGCCAATGTTGACGACCGGTATTTCAAGTCGCCGACCAAGGATTGCCGGGTGTGCCATGCCCGGCCTTGAGGCGCACGCGCCATGCGTGATTGAGGTGCCATAAAAAACCAGTGGCTTGGCTGAGCGCGGTGCCAACGACTCAAACCTCGAACCTTTCGACACACCGATCTCCAGCGACTCGGTGCCGTTGTACAGTGGCAGGTAGATCGCATACTCCCGCATGCCCGGAGCAATGCCGGTCAGCAAGGCAGCCTGCATCTCCTGTTTGTTGGGACGTGTGGCAGCGGCCCAACGCCATTTGCCCTTGTCATCGCGCGCGTACAAATCCAGGCCACTCACCCCACTGGGTGGCATGTGCGGCATGCCGAGGCGCGAACTAAGCAACTTCCATCTCGCGTGGATGGCATTAGAATTCGACTTAAAGCGAACCATCATCCCGGCGCTGTGCCGGCTTAGGTTCCATACCGGACCTGCCACCCTGCTTTCCGCCTTGGCCGGAAAACGATCGAACCATCGTTTGCGCTCCTGGTCCTCCCAGGCACGACCCTCGACACCCCACTGGGTGACGTCATGCCAGGCAACGTTGTCCTGAGCCAAGGCCACACCAGTGGCGCATACAAAAAGAAAAATGATAATGTGCTTCACGGTTCTATCGGTGGATTATTTTGACTTCTGTTTCTGCGGGCCAGGTTTGCCCATGTTGGCCTGTAATAATTTGGCCAATATGCCGGCTTGGCTGGATTGGTTGGCAACGTTGGTGTTTTCGACAGGGTCGCTCTTGTGATCGTAAAGCATTTGGCTAAGCGCTTGGCCGTTGGGCCTAGAGTATTTTGTATAACGGAAGTGGTCGGTGCGAATAGAATCACCGTCGCTGAACCGGCTGATGGCAAACGACTTCCACTTGGCCTCCGGATCTTTCAACAGCGCGATGAGGCTTTGGCCCTGCAAGTGGTCCGGCTTGACCAAGCCGGTAAGGTCGCAGAGCGTCGGGTAAATATCGATCGACTCCACTAGCTTGGAACTGCGTAGGCCCGCTTTGTACCGAGGAGCAGCGACAAGCAGCGGCACCTGCAGTGAAGTCTCAAAGCAACTGTGTTTGCACCACATCGTGTGCTCGCCGAGGTTCCAACCGTGGTCCCCCCACAGGACGATGATCGTATTGTCGGCGAGTTTGAGCCGATCGAGTTCGTCCAGTAACTTGCCCACCAACGCGTCGGTGTAGCTGACGCAAGCGTAGTAGCCACGGATGAGGTTCCGCGCCATCTCGTCGCTAACCGGGCCTCGCCTCGGCACGCCGTGGTAGGCGCGCAACTCGCCTGAGTTGTGCACCGCCTCCTGCGGGGCGTCCTTCGGTTTTTGTCGATAATTGTCCGGAAGCTTAATGGTATCCTCCGGGTACAGGTTCCAGTATTTCCTCGGTGCATTGAACGGCAGGTGCGGCTTGAAAAAACCGACCGCAAGAAAGAATGGCTGCTCGCGCTTAGCCAAGCGGCCCATCGTCTCGACCGCATGCTCGGCCAACCGTCCGTCCGGGTAGGCGTTGTCCAGCACGTCGGCATTCTCGTAGGGTGCAGCGCGGGCAGGCTTGGTGCCCGAGCCGATTTTTTTGCGCTGGATTTCGCGATTTTCCGGAAGATGATAGGTGAACGCGCCGGCCCGCCACGGTTCCTCTGACCAGCCGTGCGCACTGTCGGATCGATTGTGGAACACCTTGCCAAGCGATACCGTGTGGTAGCCGTTTTTTTTGAAATGCGTGTGAAGTCCGTCCACATGCGGCGCATCCACATCGGCCCGCGTGAGGAAACTGGTGAATCGATTGTGTGCCGGGCGAATACTGGTCATCATAGCTGATCGTGAGGCGCCGCAGGTCGGCACCATGCAGTACGCACGCTCGAACAACATCGATCGATTGGCCAATCGGTCGATGTTCGGCGAGTGGATTTGGCTCGCGCCGTAGCACTTCAACTCCGGACGCAAATCATCGACAGCGATAAATAAAACATTCGGACGGTCCGCCGCAGCGACCGACGCAACCGCGAACCAAAATAAAACTGAAAGCAGGGAAGTCCAGCGCATGGGCCAAGCCTGCCTGTTCACCAAACCATCGGCAATCCGAAACAGTAATTCTTTAATTTAGGAGTGAGTTTTGCACCTGATTGGTTATACTCCCAGCCACAGCATTGCTCTAAATGAAAAAGCTGAAAATCCCCGCAATCCTTACTGTCATTTTATTAAGCGGAACTTTCCTTGCACAGCAGACGCCCAAGCCGTTCGTGACCTACCCCAGCCCGGTTGGGAACTACTTAAAGCGCATTCAAAAGGGCAAGCAGGTGCATGCGTTTGATGCCTCGGCTGGGTTCGGGCAGTGGCAGAAGAAGGCCCGCGGGGCGCTCATCGAGCTCACTGGGCTCAAGCGGATGCGGAAGGACTTGGCCGGCTTCCAACCAAGGGTTGAGGTCGGAAAAGCGGTCGCAACCCAGGATTCATTCACCCGCACGCTTTGCTCGATGGAAACTGAACCGGGTGTAGTCATCCCCTTTTATTTGCTCATTCCCAAGGATGCGAGCAAAGCCCAGCCGCGCCCCCTTTTGCTTTGCCCGCACGGCCACGACAAACTCGGACTGCATTCCTACGCCGGCGCATTCAAGGATGAAAAACACAGCAGGAAAGTGCTTGAAAATGAAGGCGACATCGGGGCACAAGCCGCGCGGCGCGGGTTTGTGGTCATTGCCCCGGCTACCCGGGGGCTCGCGGAGGAAGTGCTGGTGCCGGATCCCAAAGGCCGCCATGGCAAGCGCCCCTGCCGGGCCCAACTCATCCACTGTCTGCTCGCCGGGCGCACACCGATTGCGGAGCGGGTTTGGGACATGCAGTGCCTGCTCGACTGGGCGGAGAAACATCCTCTGGTCGATCGAAACCGCATCGTCATGACCGGCAATTCTGGTGGCGGCGTCCTCACCGCCTACACCGCGGCGATCGATATCCGAATCCGCGTGGCGATTCCAAGCTGCTCATTCACCTCGGTGATGAGTGCGGAAGGGTTTATCTTTCACTGCGATTGCTGCCTCGTTCCCAAACTCCGGGACTGGGGCGACTGGAAAGAGCTGGGAGGCCTCGTCGCCCCGCGGCACCTCTTGATCGTGCACGGAGTGGACGACAGTTTGCACCATCCACCGACTGTGGAAAAGCTGGCTGTCAGCATCGGGAAAATTTTCCAAGCCGCAGGTGTCCCCAACCACACCGCCCTGAAATGGGGTAACAGCGGACACCGCTTCTACCCTGAAAAGATGTGGCCCTTTTTTGAGAAGGGATTGCGATAAACGGATAAGAAACCGACCGGTTGGCTATTTGCCGCCGCCCCCGTCCACCTGCTGGGCGAGGTAGTTTTCGATGCCCATCATCTTGATGAGGTCCAGTTGCGCCTCGGCCCAGTCGATGCTCTGCTCCGACTCGACCACCATGCGCTCCATCAACTCGCGGCTGGCTGTGTCCTTAACATCGGCGCACAGCTTGACGCCCTCGTTGTAAGTGGCCGCGCCCTTGATCTCCAGTGCCATGCCGTTCTCAATCTGCTCCTTCGGGTTGTCGCCCACGTTGATGACGTCGTAGCGCGAGATGGCCGGCAGCCCGTCAAGAAACAGGATGCGGTCGATGATCTCCTCCGCGTGCTTCATTTCCTCGATCGACTCTGCGTAGTAATGATCCGCCAACTTTTTGAGCCCCCAGTTGAGGCACATCTTGGAGTGGAT
>DQOE01000060.1 GCA_015658765.1 Verrucomicrobiota bacterium
CACAACATGGGCGCCGTGATCGGCATGTTCCTGAACGACACCCCGAAGGAGCGGCCGCTGACCCACGACCTGATCGGGCACTTGCTGGACGGGTTCGGCATCAAGCTGCTGCGCGTCGTCATCACGGAGTTGAAAAACTCGACTTACTTCGCCCGCCTGATTCTCGAGCAGGAAAACGAACTTGGCCGCAAGCTCGTGGAGGTCGATGCCCGGCCAAGCGATTGCCTGGCGTTGGCCTCCCACTACAAGTCGCCGGTGTACGTGGCGGCGGATTTGTTCGACGAGGTGGAGGACATGACCGAGGTGCTCACGCAGATTCAGGACTCCGCCGGCGACGAGGAGCAGAGTTGATTTTTATCGGCATGCCTGCCCCCAAACCCCAGCTTCCCGCCGAGCCGCTCTGCCTCATTTTCGGCGACGAGGATTTTCTTGTGCGGGAGCGCGCCAGTCAGGTTTTCGAGGGGTGGTGCGCCGGCGCCGGAGGGGAAGACCACGAGATCGTCGACGGCACTGTGCGTAACGCCGCCGAGGCGCTGGAGGCGTTGGCCAAGCTCAACGAGGCGGTGCAGACGCTGCCGTTTTTCGGCGGAGCCAAGGTGGTGTGGCTGCGCGCGGCCAACTTTCTCGGCGACGAGCGCACGGCCTCAAGCCGCGAGGTGACCGATCGGCTGAACGGTTTGGCCAAGGACTGGGAGACGTTTGACTGGCAGGGGGTACAAGTGCTGATCAGCTCCGGCAAGGTCGACAAGCGCAAGGCGTTTTTCAAGTCGGCCAAGAAGATCGCCGCCGTCGAGGATCTGTCCGTTGCCGACAAGGAACGCGGCAGCAAGGCGGCGTTGGTCGTGCGGGAGCGCCTGGCCGAGCTGGGCAAAAAAATCACCTCGCACGTTGCCGACGAGTTGATCCTGCTGGCCGGCTCAAACCTGCAACAACTGCACACCGAGGCCGACAAACTCGCGGCATACGTGGGCGGGCGCGACGAGGTCACGCGGCAGGATGTGCACGAGATCGCCACCCGCACCAAGCAGGCGCAGGCGTTCGCGCTGGCCGACGCGCTGGGCGAGCGGAATTTGCCCAAGCTCCTGCGTGTGCTCGACGAGGAATTGTGGGTCGTGAAACTCGACGCCAAAAAGTCTCCGATCGCGCTGCTCTACGGCTTGATCTCGAAGGTGCGAACGATGATTTTCCTCAAGGAAATGTTGCGGCTGAAATGGATTCGAGCTGCCGGTGGCTATCCGCAATTCAAGTCACAACTCGAGGCCATCCCGGACGAACGGCTGCCGGACGACCGAAAATTCAACCCCAAGGCAATGCACCCGTACATGCTCTTCAATGCGCTTGGCCACGCGCGGCGCTACTCGGAGGAGGAACTGACCCGCGCGATGGACATCCTGCTGGCCTGCAACAGGCAGTTGGTCTCGTCGAGCACCGACGACACGCTGCTCCTGCAACAGGCGCTCGTGCAAATCGTCAGCAAGGCGGCGTGACCCGCTGCTTCGCGGAGGGTCGGTTGTGAGGTTCTCGGGGCTCGGTTCTTAGTCGCTTGGCCAAGCGGGGTTTTGAATGTTCATCGGGCGGGTTGTTCTTTAGGCTCTGCCGCGCATGAATCAAGTGGCTCTTATCACGGGTGCGTCTCGCGGGATTGGCCGCGGCATCGCGCTTGAGTTGGCTGCGGAGGGGTTCGACGTGGTGATCAACTACGCCGGAAACCAAGCCGCCGCCGCCGAGACGGCCAAGCTCTGCACCGAGCGGGCTGCCACCGCCGGTCACACAATCCGCGCCGAGGTGTGCCAGGCTGACGTTGGCCAAGCGCCGGATCGCGAGCGGTTGACCGGGTTCACCCGCGAGTCGCTTGGCCGGCTCGATCTGCTCGTGAACAACGCCGGCATCACCTCGATCGGCCGCGCCGACTTGCTCGACGCCACCGAGGAAAACTGGGATGCCCTCATGGCTGTCAATTTGAAGGGGCCGTTTTTTCTCAGCCAACTCGCCGCCCGCTGGATGGTCGAGCAGACCGAAGCCGATGCCGAGCGCCGCCCGAAAATCATCAACATCTCTTCCGTCAGCGCTCACGCCGTCTCGACTAATCGCGGCGACTACTGCGTGGCCAAGGCCGGCCTTGGGATGGTGACCAAGCTCTTCGCCGCGCGCCTGGCCGATCACGGCATCAACGTTTACGAGGTTTGCCCCGGCGTGATCGCCTCCGACATGACCGCGCCGGTGCGGGAGAAATACGACAAGCTCATCGCCGACGGGCTGACGCCGATCCGCCGCTGGGGCGAGCCAAGCGATGTCGGCAAGGCGGTCGTGGCGTTGGCGCACGATTATTTTCCGTTCACCACCGGCGAGGTGTTCAACGTGGACGGCGGCTTCAACGTCCGGAAACTTTAAGGCATGGCCATCAAGATTGACCGCAAACTGACGCCACAAAAGCTCGTTCCCAAGCTCGAACGGTTTTTCGATCTATCGGGGCAGAAGATTTTGTCCATCGAGAAAAACAGGCGTGCGGCCAAGGGTACGCCGGTGTTCACCGTGAATGGCCAATACACCACGCGCGGCTGGACCGAGTGGACGCAGGGCTTTCAGTTCGGCTCGGCCGTGCTGCAGTACGACGCCACCGGCGACGAGCGGTTTTTGAAGATCGGCCACAAAGGCACGGTGAAGCACATGGCCTCGCACGTGTCGCACACCGGCGTGCACGATCACGGCTTCAACAACATCTCAACCTACGGCAACCTTCGGCGGCTCATGCGCGAGGGGAAGATCGCCCACGGCCCGCGCGAGATGGAGTTTTACGAACTCGCGCTCAAGGTCTCCGGCGCAGTGCAGGCCGCGCGCTGGACGGACATTCCGGGCGGCGGCTACATTTACTCGTTCAACGGCCCGCACTCGCTGTTCATCGACACGATCCGCTCGCTGCGCTCGCTCGCCGTGGCGCATCAGCTTGGCCACGCGTTGATGGGAGAGAGGGATCGGAAAATTTCGCTGCTCGAGCGCCTCGTGCGGCACGCCGAGGCGACGGCGGCGCACGGTGTTTATTACGGCGAAGGCCGCGACGCTTACGACGTGCGCGGCCGCACGGCGCACGAGAGCATTTTCAACCTGAACGACGGCACCTACCGCTGCCCGAACTCGCAGCAGGGCTACTCACCGTTCAGCACGTGGACGCGCGGTCTGGCCTGGGCGGTCTGTGGGTATGCCGAGCAGCTCGAGTTTTTCCGCACGCTCAAGGATGCCGCTCTCAAGCCGCTCGGCGGTCGGCGCAAATTGAACGCCATGCTGCTGAAGGCTGCCACCGCCACCGCCGATTTTTATCTCGAGAACAGTTGCACCGACGGCGTTGCAGCCTGGGACACCGGCGCGCCGCAACTGCATCGCTTGGACAACTACTTGGCCAAGCGCTCGAACCCGCGCAACGATTTCGAGCCGGTCGATTCCTCCGCGGCGGCGATCGCGGCGCAGGGACTGATCCGCTTGGGTAACTACCTGATCAACAGTGGCAAAAAAGCCGGTGGCACGCGCTATCGTCAGGCCGGCTTGACCATCGCCAATACCCTGTTGCAGACGCCGTACCTCTCCACGAGTGCCAGGCATCAGGGCTTGGTTTTGCACTCGATTTATCATCGCCCCAACGGCTGGGACCATATCCCGCGCGGCAGCAAAATCCCCTGCGGCGAAAGCTCGATGTGGGGCGACTACCACGCGCGCGAGTTGGCGCTGATGCTCCTTCGCGAAGCGCGCGGTGAGTGTTACCCGACCTTTTTCGACTACTGATTCACCGTGGCTGAGCCGTTCAAACTCAAGCGCATCCCGACGCTGAAAACCCCGGGAGCCTTCCGTGAACACGTCGCGTCGCTTGGCCTTGATTTGCCGTGCGACGACGCGATCCTGCCGCGCGCCGAGTCGCCCTTGTCCAAGCCGCTCGACCGAATCACGCTTGGCGGCAAAACACCCAGCAACCGCATCGCGATTCACCCGATGGAGGGCTGGGACGGCACGACAAGCGGCGGCGTGACCGACGAGATGACGCGCCGTTGGCAACGCTTCGGCGAGAGCGGGGCCAAGATGATCCTCGGCGGCGAGGCGATGGCGGTGCGCCCCGACGGTCGCGCCAACCCGAACCAACTCATCCTCAACGAGGAAAACCAAGCCGACATCGCGAGTCTCCGCGACACGCTTGTCGCGGCGCACGCCGGGCGATACGGCTCGACCGATGACTTGGCGATTGGTTTTCAGCTCACGCACTCGGGACGCTTCTGCCGGCCCAACGAGAAAACCAGGTTCGAGCCGCGAGTCGCGTATCATCACCCGATCCTCGACGCGAAATTCAACGTAACCAGCGACGATCAAATTTGGACCGACGACGAAATCGGCGAACTCATCGGCAGCTACGTCCGCGCCGCGCGACTCGCCGCCGGAGCGGGGGCAGACTTCGTCGACCTCAAGCATTGTCACGGCTATTTGCTGCACGAATTTCTCAGCGCCCACACTCGCCCCGGCAGGTACGGCGGCTCGTTCGAAAACCGCACGCGCATCGTGCGTGAGATTATCGAGGGTATTCGCGCGGACGGAAACAACATCGACGTGATCGTTCGCGTGAGCGCGTTCGACTTCGTGCCGTTCCGCCCCGCCCCGGCCCGGTCGCAGTCGGGCAAACTCGGCCCCGGCATCCCGGAGGATTTCTCCCATTGCCTACCGTACCACTACGGATTCGGGCTGAATCCCGATAACCCGCTCGAGATTGATCTCACTGAGCCGCAGCAGTTTGTGAAGTTGTGCGGCGAGTTGGGCGTCAAGCTCGTGAACCTCAGCGCCGGTTCGCCGTATTACAATCCGCACATCCAGCGTCCCGCCGCCTATCCGCCGTCCGACGGCTACCAACCGGCGCACGATCCGCTCATCGATGTCGAGCGGCAGGTTCAAGTCGTTCGCCAAATCCGCGAAGCCGCGCCTGCTAATCTCGCTATCGCCGGTTGTGGCTACAGCTATCTGCAGGATTTTTTACCGCACGTGACGCAGCGCCTCGTGCGCGAAGGGTGGGTGGATGTCGTCGGCTTGGGGCGGATGGTTTTGAGTTATCCGGACATGTTTCCCGATGCGATGGCCAACGGCGCGCCGACGCCCAAGCGCATTTGCCGGACGTTCAGCGATTGCACCACCGGCCCGCGCAATGGCATGATCAGCGGCTGTTTTCCGCTGGACGACTACTACAAAAACCGTCCCGAGTTCGATCAGCTCAAGCAGATTAAAAAGTCGCTTTAGACGACCGCCGACAAACGTGATCGTTCATCACAGTCAATTTCCGCATGCCGTTCAGCGACAGTTGCTCGACGGCCTTCGGCTTGGCCAGGTGCCGCCCAAGTTTTTGTACGACAGCGATCGCCAAACGCAAAAGTGGCTCGCGGTGCACAGGGCGCATTCGCCGTCGCGGACCGATGCCGGCGTGCAGTCGATTTACGACCGGGCATTTGACGAGTCGCTTGGCCAAGCGGCGGACGAGGCGGTTTGTCTCGTTGGTCTGGGTTGCGGTGGCGGCCAAAAGGACACCCGCTACTTGACCAAGCTGAAGTCGATTCACCCGATTGTCGACTACGTGCCGTGCGACGTCAGCCAAGCGATGACGCGGGTGGCGCGCGAAGCAGCGGCGGCGGAGTTGCCGCTCGAACGAATTCACCCGCTCGTGTGCGACTTGGCCAATGCGCCCGACCTTGGCCAAGTGCTCGACACAATCGTTTCGCCGGAAACCAAGCGCGCGTTCACCTTCTTCGGGATGATTCCGAACCTTGAGCCGGACGTGATCCTGCCGCGCCTGGCCGAGCTGTTGCTGGAGGGCGACCAGTTGTTGCTCAGCGCCAACCTCGCTCCTGGCGACGATTATAGAGGCGGCGTGGAAGTTGTTCTGCCACAGTATGACAACGCCGAGACTCGTGACTGGCTGCTGTCGTTTCTCGTTGGCTTGGGAGTGTCGGCAACGGAGGGGAGGTTGCGATTTGGTATTGAGGAAATTGACAAATTGTTGCGGATCGTCGCTGACTTCGAATTTTCCGAGTCGCTCGAACTGAGCATTGGGGGCGAGTCGTTTGAGTTTGCCGCCGGGCGTGCGTTGCGGCTTTTTTTCTCCTACCGCCACACCGAACAAACCTTGGCCAAGCGCTTGGCCAAGCACAGTCTCACCATCGCTGCCTCGCAGATTGACTCCTCCGCCGAGGAGGGCGTTTTTCGCGTGGAGCGGGTCTAGCTGTCGTCGTATTCTTCCTGGCGGATTTCGCCGATGGCGTCGGAGTAGGCCTTGAAGATGTTGCCCTCGGGGATGACGCCGACGAGCTTCAGGTGATCCTCGGCGCTGACGACCGGGACGCTTTCGCCGACGAAGTCCTCCACTTTTTTCATTGCCGCAAAAATCGAGGTCATGTCGGTGAGCGTGATCTGCTCGTGCTGCGCGAGGTCGCCAACGACTGGATCGTCTTTTGCCGGTTTGTGACGCGAAGATGACATCCGGGATGCCGTGCGGCCGGTTGCCGCGGAGGAGCATCAGCAGTCCGCCGCCGATCAAGCCGCCCGCGATCAGTGCGAGCACTATGAACCACGGAAGCAGCTTGGCCCAGTCAGGATTGTTGCCGGGTGTGTGCCTGAATCCCATCCGGATCTCATAAGTGGTCGTGGCGTCGCGCGAGTGGGGAGAGATGAACAGCCTGTCGTTGATCCACGCGATGCCGGATACGAACGCCTCCGAGGCGACCGATGCCATCAAGCCAATAAACGCTGCCAACCCGAAGGAGATCAGGAAGCGTTGTGGGGAGTAGTTCTAGAGCCAGCCAGTCATTGGGACTGCGGCCGCAGCGGCGGTTCCGTTTACGGCACGGGGAGTTCGTCGAGGATTTTCTGGATGATGGTCTCGGAGTTTTTCTCCTCGGCCTCGGCCTCGAAGGTGACGGACACGCGGTGGCGCAACACATCCTGCGCGACGCTCTTCACATCCTGCGGTGTGACGAAGCCGCGGCCGCGCAGGAAGGCGTGCGCCTTGGCCGTGAGCGTGAGCGCAATGGTGGCGCGAGGCGAGGCGCCGAGCTGGATGAAGTCGGCGACGTCGATGCCGTAACGCTCCGGGTCGCGTGTGCAGCAGACCATATCGACGATGTAGTCCTTGACCTTGTCGTCGGTGTAAATGCTGTTGATGACTTCGCGGGCCTTGAGGATGTCCTCGACGGTGACGACTTGCTGCGTCTCGGGCGCGGCGTTGGTGCGGCCCATGAGGTCGAGGATCTGGCGCTCCTCGTCGCGGTCCGGGTGGGTGATTTTCACCTTGAGCATGAAGCGGTCGATCTGCGCCTCGGGCAGCGGATAGGTGCCTTCCTGGTCGATCGGGTTTTGGGTGGCCATCACGAGGAACGGCTCCGGCAGCGGGTATGTCTTGTCGCCGATGGTGACCTGCCGCTCCTGCATGGCCTCGAGCAGGGCGCTCTGCACCTTGGCCGGGGCGCGGTTGATCTCGTCGGCCAAAACCAAGTTGGCGAACACCGGGCCTTGCCGCGTGGTGAAGCCGCCGGATTGCGGGTTGTAAATCTGCGTGCCGACGACGTCGGCCGGGAGCATGTCCGGCGTGAACTGCAGCCGCGCGAACTGGGCGTCCATGCAGTTGGCGAGCGACTTGATGGAGAGCGTCTTGGCGAGGCCGGGCACGCCCTCGAGCAGCACGTGGCCGTTGGCCAGCAGGCCGATGATCAGGCGCTCGACGAGCATTTTCTGCCCGACAATGACCTTGCCCATTTCCCCCAACAAGGGCTGCACGAAGGCGCTGGCGCGTTCGACTTCCTCGTTGATTGCTGTGATCCCTGCGTTCATGGGCGGCGGAGTATCTGCATTTTTCAAAATTAAAACAAGGTGCGGGCGCGCTCGATGTCGCGCGAAATCTGGGCGGCTAATTCGTCGGTCGAGCCGAACCGCTGCTCGTCACGCAGCCGCTCGACTAGCTGGATCTCCATCGCCTGGCCGTACAGGTCGGTGTCGAAGTCGAGCAGGTGCGCCTCGACTTGCAGCGTTGGCTCGGGGTTGGCCAAGGTGGGGCGCAGGCCGATGTTGAGCACGGAGCGGTGTGTCGCCTGGCCAAGCCGGGCGTGCGCGGCGTAGACGCCGTTGGGTGGCAGAGCCAAGCCGTTGGTGTCGAGGTTCGCGGTCGGGAAACCCAGCTCGCGGCCGTGTCGGTCGCCCTCGACGACGGTGCCCTCGATGGCGAATGTGCGGCCCAGCATCTGCCCGGCGGCGTCGAGGTGGCCGGTGCGCACGGCGGCGCGGATGCGGGTGCTGCTGACTGCCTGTCCGTCGAGCGACACGGCCTGCAGCCCGTGCACGTGGAAGCCAAGCGCTTGGCCAAGCGTGCGGAGCAACCCGACGTTGCCGTCGCGCCGGTGGCCGAAGGTGAAGTTTGCCCCGACACAAATGCTGTGGATCGCTCCGAAGCCGTCGGCGAGTTCGCGGACGAATTCCGCGCCGGGCTTGCGGCTAAACGCGGTGTCGAACTCGATGAGCAGTGCGGCGTCGATGCCGAGCGACTCGATGGCGCGGAGCCGCTGGGCGCGGGTTTGCAGCAGGGCAGGCGTGCGGTCGGGCGCGATGACGCTGGCCGGGTGGCGGTCGAACGTCACGGCGATGGAGCGGCCCTCGTTCCGGTGGCTGTCCTCGATGGCCTGCCGCAAAACCTGCTGGTGGCCAAGGTGCACGCCGTCGAACATGCCGATGGCGAGGCAGGCTTTACGGCTGCCGTTGGCCAGATCGGCGGGTTGGTGGATGATTTTCACGACTCGGTGGCGGCGGATAGCTGGAGCATCGGCACGACGCGCCTGGCCAGATCGTCCGGCGAGAGGGTGGTGAGTTCCTCGAGTGGGGTGGCTGCGCTGACCTTGAATTTGCCCGAGACGGTGCGGCGCAGGCCGGCCAGATGCGCGCCACAGCCAAGCGCCTGGCCAAGGTCATGCGCGAGCGTGCGGACGTAGGTGCCTTTTGTGCAGGCGACCTTGAACCAGGCAAACGGCGGCTCGTACTCGGTGATCTGGAAATTGTAGAGGTGAATGAAGCGTTTTCTGCGTTCGACTTCGATGCCTTTGCGGGCGAGCTTGTACAGTGGCGTGCCGTCGATCTTGATGGCGCTGACCATCGGCGGCAGTTGCAACTGGTCGCCGAGGAAGTCGTTGGCCTTTTCCTGCAACGCCTCGAGGGTGAGGCCGGGCACCGGTTTGGTTTCGTCGATCTCGCCCTCGGCGTCGAAGGTGTTGGTGGTCTCGCCGAGCTTCATCGAGCCGACGTAAACCTTGTCGTCGGACATCATTTTCTCGGAGAGCTTGGTGGCCTTGCCGAGCAGGAGAGTCAGCAGGCCGGTGGCGGCGGGGTCGAGTGTGCCGCAGTGGCCGACTTTTTTTATGCGGTAACATTGCCGGACGGTGTCGACGATGTCGTGCGAGGTGGGGCCGGCCGGCTTGTCGATGAGGAGTGCGCCGTCCAGTGCGTTGAACTCCTTCATGCTCATGACGGGCGCGCGTCGAGCGCCTTGCGGATGGCGGCGACGACGCGGCGCTGGGTGGTCGGCAGTTTGCCGGGGATGCGCGCGCCGGCCGCGGCCGGGTGCCCGCCGCCGCCGAACAGCCCGGCGATGTCGCTGACGTTTATGTTCTTGTCCTTGGAGCGGAGGCTGATGCGCGTGAGCTCCGGCTCGAGTTCCTCGAACACACAGGCGACGACGACCGGCTCGATGGCGCGGACGTGGTCGATCAATCCCTCCGTGTCGCTGGCGGTGGCGCCGGTGCGGGAGAAGTCCTCCTGCTTCAGCCAAAAGTAGGCAATCTGGTTGTCGTGTGTGAGGCGGAAATTGTTGTAAACGCGCTTCAACAGCTTGACGCGGGAGAGCGGGTACGACTGGTAAACCTCGTCGCAGACGGTGGCGAGGTCGGCGCCTTTTTTCACAAGGTCGCCGGCGGCGTAATAGGTCTCGGGCAGGGTGCTCGGGTACTGGAACGAGCCGGTGTCGGTGGAGATGGCGGTGAACAGGCAGTCGGCAATTCGCGGCGTGATTTTCCAGCCGGCCTCCCTGATGAGCTGATAGACCAACTCGCCGCTGGAGGGCTCCTTGCTGGCGATCCAGTTCACGTCGCCAAAGCGGGTGTTGCTGGTGTGGTGGTCGATGTTGATGAGCGTCCCGCGGTTGGCGATGTGTTCCTGCGCGGTGCCCAGGCGCTCGATGCTCGCGGCGTCGACGGAGATGACGCAGTCAAACGGGCGCTTGATCGGCCTCGGCGACTGGATGAGTTGATCCGGGTCGAGAAACCGCAGCTTGGAGGGCACGGGATCCTGATTCCAGCAGATGACCTCCTTGCCCTGTTCGAGCAGCGCCAGCGCGAGGCCAAGCGTCGAGCCGATGCAGTCACCGTCCGGCCGCATGTGGCTGCAGACGGCGATGGTGTGGCTCTTGCCGATGATCTCGAGGATCCGGTCAATCGTTTTCAATCGGGTCTTCTTCATTCTCGACGTTGGCCAAGGGCGATTTTTTGTTGAGCTCGTCCAAAATGTGGAGCACCCGATCGCCGCGGTTGTGGGCGTCGTCCATGACAAACTTCAACCTTGGCGTGTAGCGAAGCTCGACCGCTTGGCCAAGCTGGCCCTGGATTTTGCCGGCGGCCTTCCGGACGGCGCGGAACGCCCTGTGCTGGCCCTTCTCATCGCCGATGGAGGAGACAAAAACCGTGGCGGAGTGGAGATCATTCGAGACGCCGACCTCGCTGACGCTGATGAGGCCAAGCTCGACAGGGAACTCGCGCCGGAAAATCTCGTTGAGTTCCCGCTTGAGAAGCTCTCGCACACGCTTGTGGCGCAGATTGGGCATGACTGACGAGCGGTTGGATTACAATTTCTGGGCGACCTTCTCCTGCATGTAGCACTCGATGATGTCGCTCTCCTTAAAGTCGTCGAAGCCGTCTAGCCGGATGCCGCACTCCATGCCGGTGCGCACCTCGTTGACCTCGTCCTTGAAGCGCTTGAGCGTGTGCGAGATACCCTCGTACACCAAGTCGCCCTTGCGGACGACACGCATCTTGCCGCGCACAATCTTGCCGCTGGTGACGGCGCAGCCGGCGACGTTTCCGCCCTTGCTGAGGTCAAAAATCCTGCGCACTTCCGCCTGGCCGGTGACGACATCCTTCAACAACGGGTCGAGCAGGCCGGCCATGGCCTCCTTCACCTCGTCGATCAACTCGTAAATGATGGCGTAGAGCTTGATCTCGACCCCCTCGCGCTTGGCCACCTCGCCGACGCCGGTGTCGATCTTGGCGTGGAAGCCGAGGATGACCGCGTCCGAGGCGCTGGCCAGCGTGGCGTCGGACTCGGTCACGGAGCCCACACCGGAGTGGATCACCTCGGACTGCACCTTGTCCGACTCGATCTTGTTAATGGAATCGACGATGGCTTCGACCGAGCCCTGCGTGTCGGCTTTGATGATGAGCTTGAGTACCTTGTCCGAGGTCGCCTCCATGCGGCTGAACAACGTCGCAAGAGTCATCTTGCGTTTGCGTGCCGAGGCTTCGTCGCGCTGCTTCGTGTCGCGATCCTCGCAGACGGAGCGGGCCTCTTTTTCGTTGGGAAGAATGTTGAACTCCGCGCCGGCATCGGGCACGCCGTTCAGGCCGAGCACCTTGACGGCAGAGGAGGGGCCGGCTTGCTTGATGCGTTTGCCCTCGTGATCCACAAGCGCGCGCACCTTTCCGAAGTGGTTGCCGCAGACCATCACGTCGCCGACCTTCAGCGTGCCCTTGCGGACGAGCAAAGTGGCCGTTGGCCCGCCGGCCTCCAAGCCGGACTCGACGACGTTGCCGACCGCCTTGCGGTTGGGGTTGGCCTTGAGCTCGAGCACCTCGGCCTGCAGCAACACCATCCCGAGCAGCTTGTCGACGTTCGTGTTTTTCAGCGCGGAGACATCGACGAAAATGGTTTGCCCGCCCCACTCCTCGCAGACGAGGCCCTTTTCCTGCAGTTGCGTGCGGGCCATCATCGGGTTGGCGGACGGGTGGTCAATCTTGTTGACGGCCACGATGATCGGCACCTCGGCGGCCTGCGCGTGGGCAAGGGCTTCGATCGTCTGCGGCATGACGCCGTCGTCCGCGCCGACGACGAGGATGACGATGTCGGTGACGTTGGCGCCGCGGGCGCGCATGGCGCTGAACGCGGCGTGGCCCGGCGTGTCGAGGAAGGTGATTTGCTCGAGCTTTTTCGGATGGTCGGGGTGCGGGACGTTGATGGTGTAGGCGCCGATGTGCTGGGTGATGCCGCCGGCCTCCCCGGCGGTGATGTTCGAGTGGCGGATGACGTCGAGCAGCGTTGTTTTGCCGTGATCCACGTGGCCCATGATCGTGACCACTGGGGCGCGGAGTTGCAGATCCTCCTCGATGTCGTCGGCGTCGAGCACGACTTTTTTCATGGTGGAGGTCTTGACGAGGCCGGCGCCGCGCTCGCGGCGCTCGAGCCGGAATCGGAAACCGTGCTTGGCGCAGATTTCGCGGGCGACCGGCTCCTCGATGGATTGGTTGATGTTGGCGAAGACGTTGAGCGCCATCAGGTCGGCGATTAACTGGAATGGCTTGCGCTTCATCTCGTCGGCGAGATCGCGGACGATGATCGGCGGCTTCATGGCGATCAGCGGGCCATTGGCCGGTGCCGTGAATTTTGGCTTGGGCGGGCCGGGCGCAGGCGCGGGAGCGGTTGTGGGAGCGGTTGTGGGAGCCGTTGTGGGAGCGGCTGCCGGCCGCTTGGCCTCCGGGGCCTTGGCCGGTTTCTTGTCTTTTTTCTTTTTGCGTTCGCGTACCGCCGGTCGAACCGGCATGTTGCCCAACTCGATAAAGCCCACTTTTTTACCCAGATCGGTTGACTCTTCCTCCTCCTTCTCTGGCTCCTCGGCTTCCTCTTCCTCGGCGACATCCTGCTCCGCATCGGCCTCGGTTTCGTCGGCAGTCTCCTCTTCGGGTTCCTCGGCGGGAGCGGTGATGATGACCGGCTCGACCGCAACCGGGGCGGGCTCGGGTTCGGGTTCCTGGGTGCCGGCGATTTTTTCCTCGAGGTACTCGGCGGTGATTTTGTCGAGGGTGCTCGAGGCAACCTTCGCGTTGGTGATCCCCAACTCTTTGGCCTTGGCCAGGACTTCCTTGCTGGGTATCCCTACCTTTTTGGCAATCTCATAAATGCGAACGGGCATAAAAAATATCTGTTTGCGGCTTGGCCAAGGGCAGCGTCGCGCTTGGCCAAGCGGCGGCGGAATGTATCCGGTTACTCAGCCTCCTTGGGCTGGGCGGTTGCTTCCTCGGCGGCTTGAGGCTCCGCTGGCTCAGGAGCAGGTGTCTCTGCCTCGGGTGCTGCTTCATCCCCGGTCTCGGCATCGGCTTCGGGGGCCGCATCGTTTATCAGCGGGTTGGTGCCCGCTCCCGCGCGGCGCACCTTCTCGGCGTGGGCGGCCGCCAGGACCGACTCGGCATGTTCGGCGAGGCCCGGTATGTCGGCGAGGTCGGATGCCTCGACGCCGTTCAGGGCATCCAACGTCAGGAGACCCGCGTGCACGAGGGCGTCGGCCTGCTCCTTCTCGATGCCGGGGATGGCGGCTAAGGCGTCAACGGCATCGGCCACTTGCTCCTCGAACCCGACCCGAACTTCCTGCTCGGGATCGATGTCGATCTGCCACCCGGTGAGTAAGCTGGTGAGGCGGGCGTTTTGGCCGCGCCGACCGATGGCCAGCGAGAGTTGATCGGGATCCACCAGGACGTGAACCCGTTTTCTGTCCTGCTGAATCTCCAGCCGCTTGAGTTGTGCCGGGGCGAGGGAGTTGGTCACGTAAGTCTCGACGTCCGAATCCCAGCGGATGATGTCAATTTTCTCGTTGTTGAGTTCCCTGACGATGTTCTTTACGCGTTGGCCGCGAAGCCCGACGCAGGCCCCGACGGGATCCACCTTCTCGTCTCGCGAGTGCACCGCGAGCTTGGTGCGAAAGCCCGGTTCCCGGGCGATGGCCTTGACCTCGATGGTGCCGTCGTTGATCTCGGAAACTTCGAGCTGAAACAGCTTGAGGACAAAGTCGGAATCCCTGCGGGAGAGGATAATCTCGGAGCTGCTGTCGGATCCCTCCACGGCCTTGACCAGGCAGCGGATGCGTTCGCCCCGTTGGTATTCCTCGGTGGGCACCCGCTCGCGGTTGGGCAGCAGAGCCTCAAACTTGCCCAGGTCAACGAGGACATCCGAGCGGTCGAATCCCCGTACCTCGCCGCTGACGATGTCGCCGACGCGGTCTTTGAACTCGGTGTAGATCAACGCTTTCTCCGCTCGGCGAATGGCCTGCATCAGTGCCTGCTTGGCATTCTGCGAGGCGATCCGGCCGAAATTTTTCGGGGTGACCTCGACTTCAAGCTCCTCCTCCAATTGGGCATCCGGCTTGAAACGCTGAGCGGAGTCCAGGCTGATTTCGTTTTGTTTGTCGGTGACCGTCTCCACCACGATCAACGTGGCGAAGGCGCGGATGTCCCCGTCTTTGCGGTCGATTTCACAACGCAGTTCCCGGGCGGGGCCGACTGCGCGCTTGGCTGCGGAGACCATTGCATCCTCGACAGCGCTGATAAGGATCTCGCGATCGAGCCCCTTTTCGCGCTCCCAGTATTCCATGCTGGCTATAAATTCTGCATTCATCGTATCCGTCTTTCGACAAGGCCCAAACCGTTCGTGCCGAACAAAAAAGCCGGAAGATTGCTCCCCGACTTCACTCGTCCGTAACAGAGTTAACTCACTACGCTGACACCCGGAGGTGGCAACCGGCTTGAGGCTAGTCGTTTGGCCCAAGCAGCGTCAAGTGCAAAAGGCGTCCCGATTTGGCTGTTTTTTGTTATTATGCCAGAAACAGGCGGCTTGAGACGAATTTGGGTTTCCCGGTTGGTTGCCTGCGGGTAGCTTGTCGGCGAAGTGGCGAACGATCGACCGAAGGACGCCTGGCAGCCATTGACATTCGGGGGCGTGGCCCGGTTTGCTGTGGCCAGTCGCTGGCGGTTGCTGGGGGTGGAACTGGTCTTCGCCCTCTTGGTTGCCGCCACGGCGGTTTGGTTTGTCCAGCAAGCTTGGGTGCCGGAAATCGAAAAGGCCATCCAGCAGATGCCCACGACTGGGGAGATTCGCGGCGGCCGCCTCGCTTGGCCAAGCGAAGCGGTGCTTCTGCAGGAGGGGCCGTTTATGCGGATCGATGTGCGCCCGGGAGGCTTCACGGGAATGGGTGTCGTGGAATCAGCCGATCTTGTGTTGGCCTTTGGCCCGAACGATTTGCAGGTAGGCAGCAGCTTGGGGCTTGGCCTGTTGACGCTGCCTTATCCGACGGGATGGATTTTGTCTTTCAGCAAAACCGAGCTTGAACCTTGGTGGGGGGCTCGCTCTCACATGGTGCTGGCTGGGTTTGGCCTGCTGGTCATTCTCGCGCTGCTCTGCGCCTGGTCCGCGCTGGGCTGGCTGTACATGGTTCCGGTCAAAATTTTCTCCGTCAACCAAGTGAGTTGGGCTGGAGCCAAAAAAATCGCCATCGCCGCACAAATGCCGAGCGTCTTGGTGATGATCGCCGCCATCGTCCTTTACGGCCTGAAGCAAATCAACCTCGTGGGGTTGCTGGCCGTGTGGGGCGTCCACTTAGTGTTGCCGTGGGTCTATTTGATGTTTTCCCCGATCCTCGCACCGAGGCCACCCAAGCCAAAAACCAAGGCGAAAAAAACAAAGGCTAAGCGACGAACGGAAGACAGTCCTTTCGACGAGTCTTCAGAAAGTTCTGGCAACCCTTTCGGCAGCGACTGAAGCGACCAAGCGCTTGGCCAAGCGCGGTCGAACAACACCCAAATAAGCGGGACGCGCCCTCAGTTAAGCAAGCGGGAGGTGAGACATTGTGACACACATGGCTCGGATTCAGAGTGATTTGCGGTTGGGGTTTATTTCGTTAATATGCTTATTACAAGTTAGTTACAGTTTTTAATGGGCGCTTGGCATTCAGGTTGCTCGAGGGCGACTGTATTTGTTATGGGAAAAGTTTTAGGAATTGATTTAGGAACGACGAACTCCTGCATGTCTGTCATGGACGGCGGCGAGCCGCTCGTGCTCGAGAATTCCGAGGGCCGTCGGACGACGCCTTCGGTGGTGGCGTTCGGCAAGGACGGCGAGCGCTTGGTCGGTGATGCAGCCAAGCGTCAGGCGGTGACCAACCCCAAGAACACCGTTTTCTCCATCAAGCGTTTCATAGGCCGCAAGTTCGACGAGGTCGGCGAGGAAACCAAGCGCGTTCCCTACAAGGTTGTGAAGGCTTCCAACGGAGACGCCGCCGTCGAGGTGGAGGTCAACGGGGAAACCAAGCAGTTCAGTCCACCGGAAATCTCAGCGATGATCCTGGGCAAACTCAAGGCCGACGCCGAGATGCGCCTGGGCGAAACGATCACCGAGGCCGTCATCACGGTGCCGGCCTATTACAACGACACCCAGCGTCAGGCCACCAAGGATGCCGGCAAGATCGCCGGTCTCGAGGTGTTGCGAATCATCAACGAGCCGACCGCTGCCTCGCTGGCTTACGGGCTCGACAAGAAGGCGGACCAAAACATCGCCGTGTTCGACCTTGGCGGCGGCACGTTTGATATTTCAGTGCTGGAGATTGGCGGCGGCGTGTTCGAGGTGAAAGCCACCAATGGCGACACCCAACTCGGCGGCGACGACTGGGACAACGCGGTCATCGACTGGGTGCTCGACAGCTTCAAGGAGGAGAACGGCATGGATCTGCGGAACCAGCCCGACGCACTGCAGCGCATCAAGGAAGAGGCCGAGAAAGCCAAGATTTCCCTGTCCAGTTCCACGAGTTACGATCTGAACCTGCCGTTCATCACTGCGGACGCCAGCGGGCCAAAGCACATCAACCTTGCGTTGTCCCGCGCCAAGCTGGAGCAGTTGTGCGAGCCGCTGTTCGACCGGATCAAAGGGCCGGTGGAGTCCTGCTTGAAGGACGCCGAGGTCGCTACATCCGACATCAAGGATCTTGTCCTGGTGGGCGGAATGACTCGCATGCCCAAGGTGGTCGAGACCGCCGAGGCCATCGTCGGCATGAAGCCCAATCAAGGCGTGAATCCTGACGAGGTGGTGGCGGTTGGCGCGGCCATCCAGGGCGGTGTCTTGAAGGGCGACGTGAAGGACGTCCTGCTGCTCGACGTCACGCCGCTCTCACTGGGCATCGAGACAATGGGCTCGGTGATGACCAAGCTCATCGAGCGCAACACCACCATCCCGACCAAGAAATCGGAAATTTTCTCCACCGCCGCCGACAGCCAGCCCGCAGTGGACATCCACGTGCTGCAGGGCGAGCGCGAGTTCTCCAACGACAACAAGAGCATCGGCAAATTCCAGTTGACCGACATTCCGCCCGCGCCGCGCGGCACCCCGCAGATCGAGGTGACGTTCGACATCGACGCCAACGGCATCCTCAACGTCAGCGCCAAGGACCTCGGCACCGGCAAGGAGCAGAAGATCACCATCACCGCCAGCAGCGGCCTCTCCGAGGAGGACATCGAGAAGATGAAGCAGGACGCTGAGGCGCATGCCGACGAAGACAAGCAACGCCGCGAAGAGGTCGACCTGCGCAACAGCGCCGACAACCTGGCCTACCAGACTGAAAAGCTGCTCAAGGACAACGGCGACAAGATTTCCGGTGATAAAAAGAGCGCGCTCGAGGCGGCCAACAACGATCTCAAGGAGGCGTTGAAGGGCTCCGACACCAACGCGATCAAGGCCGCCACCGAGAAACTGCAGCAAGTGGTGCAGGACGCCTCCGCCGATATTTACAAGGCCGCGCAGGAAGCCCAGGCAGCCGGCGGCGCGGAGCCGGGCGGCGACGCTGCCCCGGCCGGCGATGATGAACTGGCCAAGAAAGACGAGGGGCCGATCATCGACGCCGAGGTCGTGGAGGAAAAGGCGAACTAGGATTTTAGCCGCGCTTGGCCGGGACCGGGTGGTTCCGACTTTCCGGCGCGACAAACTTTCCCGCCTCGTGCGGGAACACCAAAACAAGTTAGATAAAAAACAAACATGGCACTAAAACTAAAACCGCTCGGAGATC
>DQOE01000107.1 GCA_015658765.1 Verrucomicrobiota bacterium
GAGACGGCCAAGTACGAAATGTTTGTCAACGACAGCATCATGAAGAAACCGTCGATCGAGGAGGCGATCACGAAATTTTTCAAAGGCTCGGACTTTATGATCGACTATGAGCGGAACCTCATCGTCGCCACTGGCACTCCAGCGCAGTTCGAGATCCTCGAGAAAATCATTCAAGAATTCGACCGGCCGATCCTGCAGGTGCTGATCGAGGCACGGTTCATCACGATCTCCGAGGCGGCGTTCCTTGGGCTTGGCTTCCGATGGGCCTCGAGCATTGCTGGCGGGGTGGCGAAGGATCAGACCGGCCTTGGCAACGGGGCTCTGAGCAGCGAGGAGGGCCTGCTGACGCGGGTCACTCTCAGCAATGTATTCAAGGACAGCGAATTCCTCAGCTCCACCGACCTGTCTGCAGCGCTCATCGCTCTCGAGCAAAGCGGCGAGAGCCAGTTGCTCAGTGCACCGCGCCTGACACTGCTCAACAACCGCCCCGGCTCCATCAGCGACGGCGAGGTGAATTACTATTTTGAACAATTTACTGTCGAGGAGACCATTACGTCGATTGGTAATAGCAATTCGTTTAGTTTATCCGGGAGGATGGTGCCCACCGGCAAACCGTCCAAGATCACCGCCGGCGTCTCACTGGAGGTTGTCGCCAGTATCGGTGGAGACGGGCAAAGCATCCTGCTGGCTCTTCACCCGGTGGTGAATCAGAATGTCCGCTATGTCTCGCTCAAGGGCCAGACCATCGAGGAAGTTACTAAAGATAAGGACAGGTTTGAGATTTTCCTGCCCCAGTGGCGCACGCAGGAGCTGGCCACACGCGTCGTCGTCGGCTCCGGCCAAAGCATCATGATGGGCGGTGTGCTCGAGCGCGAGCAGCGCACCATTGTCGAGTCGGTTCCGATCCTCGGCAACTTGCCCGGCATTGGGGCGCTGTTCCGCAAACGTTCCACCATCGACAAGCCGCGGTATCTGCTGATTTTTGTCACCGCCACGCTGATCGACGAGGATGGCTCCTTCGTGACCTATGAGCAACACGGCGACGAGCGGCCAACCCCGGTCAATCTGCCCAAGTCCCTGCCCGACCCGGGGCCAACGGCTTTCCCAATGCCGCCCGCCCCGGCCCCGGCCAAGCCGCCCGAGGGTTGACGCGATACTGCTTGGTCAAGCGCCAAGCGGCTTGATTTTTTCTGCGCACACCGGGAGCATTGCCAGGCCCGACACCGGGCCCGCAATCGCAACCCATGCAACCCCATCATGCCCAAGATTGAGCGCGCGCTCATTTCCGTTTCCGACAAGACCGACTTGGTTCCCTTCGCCGAGGTACTCTCCCGTGCCGGCGTCGAGATCATCTCCACCGGCGGCACCGCCAGGGCACTGCGCGAAGCCGGCATCGAGGCGCAGGAACTCAGCGACTATACCGGTTTCCCCGAGATGCTCGACGGCCGCGTCAAGACGCTGCATCCCAAGGTTCACGGTGGCCTCCTTTTCCTGCGTGAAAATGAGGAACACACCACCACCGCCGCCGAGCACGGCATCCGGCCGATCGATCTCGTCGTCGTGAACCTCTACCCGTTCGAGCAGACCGTCGCCAAGCCGGATGTCACCCTCGAGGACGCCATCGAGAACATCGACATCGGCGGCCCGTCGATGCTTCGCAGCGCGGCCAAAAACCACCAAAGCGTCACCGTCATCGTCGACCCCGCCGACTACGGCCGCGTCGCCGATCAAGTCTCCGCGAATGGCGAAACAACGCTCGAACTCCGCCGCGAGTTGGCCGTCAAGGTGTACTCCCGCACCGCCGCCTACGACGGCGCGATCGCCCTGCACTTGGCCAATGTTTACGAGCAGCAACAGCCAAGCGACGGCCTGCCGGACAAGCTCGTCGTCCGCGCCGACAAGGCTCAGGTTTTGCGCTACGGCGAGAACCCCCACCAACGCGCCGCCCTTTACGGCCGCTTCGGCGAGTTTTATCAGCAGCTCCACGGCAAGGCGCTCTCGTACAACAACATCCTCGACCTCACCGCCGCCGCCGGGTTGATCATTGAGTTCGACGCCGACCCGCCTACGCTCGCCATCCTCAAGCACACCAACGCCTGCGGCCTTGGCCAGGCCGACACCCTCGCCGATGCGTGGGCCAAGGCCTACGAGACCGATCGGCAGGCGCCGTTCGGCGGCATCATCGCGTGCAACACCGCGCTCGACCTCGCCACCGCCGGGGCGATCAGCGACATTTTCACCGAGGTCATCGTCGCCCCCGACTTCGCCCCCGACGCACTCGAGTTGCTGCAGCAAAAGAAAAACCTGCGCCTCGTCAAGCTGCTGCTCAACCCGGCCAACGTTGTGCCGTGGGACATCCGCTCCGTCGGCGCTGAGTCGTTCCTCGTGCAGGAGCGCGACCTCCGGCAGACCACCGCCGCCGATCTCGAAATCGTCACCGAGCGTCACCCAAGCGAGGACGAACTCAAGGCCATGCTTTTCGGCTGGCGCGCCGTCAAGCACGTCAAGTCCAACGCCATCGTTTACGCCGCCAAGGATCGCACCCTCGGCGTCGGTGCCGGCCAAATGAGCCGGGTGGACTCCAGCCGCATCGCCGTTTGGAAGGCAGGCGAAGCCGGGCTCGACCTCAGCGGCAGCGCCGTTTGCAGCGATGCATTTTTCCCGTTCGCCGATGGTCTCATCGCCGCCGCCGAGGCCGGCGCGACCGCGGCCATACAACCAGGCGGCTCCAAGCGGGACAAGGAAGTCATCGCCGCTGCCAACGAGCGCGGCATGGCGATGGCCTTCACCGGCGGCCGGCATTTCCGGCATTGAGCGCCTGACCAAGCGGAGGTTTTGTTGGCTGAACTGCTCTGCGGCGATTAACTTGGCCCGGTCGTGTTGACACACAAACCATGGAATCCCGAGTCGCTGCTCTGGCTTGGTTGCACCTTCATGCTGGCTCTCTCGCCGGGCGCAGTTGTTGCCGGTCTGTTCGCGGACGGCTCCGTTGCGCAGATGGTGGCCAATATCACCGTGCTGCCGGTCGCCATCCTCGTTTCCGTTATCGTTTGGTTTCAGGTCAACCATCGTGTTTACCGGTCTCCGGTTTCGTTGGCTGACACCTTCGGCTTCAACCGCAACAACACCGGCCGCTGCCTGATGCTGGGTTTGGTGACAGGACTCGGCTTGGTCCTCATCTCCATGGTGCTTGCCTTGTTGACCAGCCAGCTGATTCATGCCCTCGGGGATCAGGCCGAGCCACAAAAACTGGTTACACTCATCGCAGAAGAATCCGCCAAGAAGGAGAACATCCCGACGCTGATCTTTTTCGTGGTGATGGCTGTGGTCGTTGCGCCTATTGCGGAAGAGATTCTCTTTCGCGGCATCCTTTACCCGGCAATCAAGCAAATTGGTTATCCGCGCCTGGCCGCGATCGGCACGGCCCTTTTGTTTGCACTGTTTCACGTCAACCTGCTGACTTTCGCGTCGCTGATGGTTGTGGCGTTGGGGCTGATTGCGCTGTACGAATTCACGGATAACCTACTCGCCCCAATCACTGCCCACGCCGTTTTCAACGCCTCCAATTTGATCATGCTGTTTTGGCGATGAGCAAAGCCACTCCCAACCCCGGGCCGGACGAGCTCGAGTTGATCTCACGGCTCAAGGCCAAGTTGCCGGTTGGCGACTCGGTAGTCGTCGGCGCGGGCGACGATTGCGCCGTGATCGACGCCGGCGTGCCGGGCCAGTGGCAGCTCCACAAGACCGACGCCGTGGTCGAGGGCATTCATTTTAAGAAAGACGCTGATCCGCAGCAGGTTGGCCATAAGGCCCTTGGCCGCGCGCTGAGCGA
>DQOE01000196.1 GCA_015658765.1 Verrucomicrobiota bacterium
AATTGAGAGACGAACCAATTTTTCTCACTAATTAGTTCACCGTGCCTTTTATTTATATGCGAGATCCAAAGTAAATTATCGTAAAAGAGACTGGCATGGCTAAGGGCTAGAAGAGTCTATGCCACCCTCCATTTTTTTATTTTAGATATTGGGATAATGCAACTCTTGAAGCGGTGAGTTCATTGTAGTCGGCGATTGCATCAGTTGCAGGAGGAGCCGGGCACCGACTGCTTCCTCAAGCTGTGCGCCTCACTGAGCGAGAAGCTCAACGCCAAGATGACGCGCCTCCGGCTTGGCGGCGAGATCGCGCGCCTGACCAAGGCGATCGAGAACAGGGAGTGACTCCCGGGGCTACTCCTCGCGCTCCCTCACTTCATCCTCGGCCCGTTCCTCTTCACGTTCGCGTCCCTCCTGCTCCTCACGTTTGCGTTCCCCGCCGCGGTGGCGCTCCTGGAAGGCGTGTTCGAGTTCCCCAAGCTGCTCCGTGAGTTCGCCAATGTGAGCCTTCACCTCGGCGGCGCGATCCTCCAACTGATGGCGTTTTGCCTGTGCCTCTTCGCCGTCGCCCTCGATCCGCTTGGCCGCGACCATCAATTCCTCGAGATGTGCCAGTGCTTCCCGGCGCTTGCCCTGCAGTTTCTTGACATGCGCCCGCAATTCAGCCTGGGCATGCTCCCGCTCGCTCTGTCCCTCCCGGTTGCGCCGTTTCTGTTGTTTCAGGTGTGCTCGGATTTCATTGGCTTGGCGTTCCAGTTGATCGGCGCGGTCGTGCTTGCCGGCTTCGCGCAGCTCCTCGATTTCCCTCTCGAGATGGTGCAACCGTTCCCTGAAGCCCTCAGCGGTGTGTTGTTGCTCTCGTTCCTCGCCGTGCTCGAGGGGATGATGGGCCAGCTCTGCGGCCATGTGGTGGAGTTTCTCCCGCGTCTCACGGCGCAAGTGTTCTAGTCGTTCCTGTGTCATGTGCACTCTGCGTAGGTGCTGCTCCAGCTCGGCGCGTTCCTCTTCGCCCCGCGCCGTCTCGGCTTCCACCTCCAGATTGACTCGCTCCAGTTCCAGTTGATGGGTGCGCCTGGTCAGTTCCTTGAATTTCTCAAGCAGCGCCTCAACCTCGATCTGAACCAGCTCGGCCTCGATTTGGTGTGCCAAGTCGTGGTGCGGCTCGGCCTTGGTCAAGCCGGTTCCGCAGGAAAGAAGGGTGGCCAAGGCCAGCCCGGCGACGATGGTGGGGGATGTTTGTTTTTTCATTGTTTTACTGGGTAAATTTGACAGTGAAGGCGGAATTTACACCTGTCCCCATGGCCACGCAACGGGTTATTTAGCGCTTGGCCAAGCGCGTGTGCGGTCAGCAAATCGCAGCCGCTTGGCCAAGCTTGGCGCGGTGTTTCCAGAGTTGGCGCGGCTTGAAAATGCCGAGCGGGGTGATGATACCGGTGATCAGTTCCGGCGGCGTAACGTCGAAGGCCGGGTTGCGCGCGTTGCTGCCGGGATTGGCCAGACGCACCTGCTGCCGACGGCCGCTCGGCGTCACGCCCCAAGCACTTAGCACTTCGTCCTCGTCGCGTTCCTCGATTGGAATGGCCTGGCCGGACTCGAGTTCCCAGTCGATGGTCGAGAGCGGGATGGCGACGTAAAACGGGATGCCGTGCCGCTTGGCCAGGACGGCCTTGGTGTAGGTGCCGATCTTGTTGGCCACCTCGCCGGTGCGGCCCAGCGTGCGGTCGCTGCCGGTGATGACGAGGTCGATCTCGCCGCGCTGCATCAAATGACCGGCGGCGTTGTCGGCGATGATGTCGTGCGCGATGCCCTGCTGCGCCAGTTCCCAAGCGGTGAGGATGGCGCCCTGCGAGCGCGGCCGTGTCTCGTCACAAAAAACATGGAACGATTTGCCATTGGCCTGTGCGGCGTACATCGGTGCGGTGGCGGAGCCGACGTCCACGAACGCCAGCCAGCCGGCGTTGCAGTGGGTCAGCACGCGAGCGCCCTCGCGGATGAGCGGTTCGCCGTGTTGGCCAAGCGCTTTGCAGTGGGCGACGTCATCCTCGGCGAATTGTTCGGCGGCGGCCAGGGCCTGCTGCTGCCGCCCGGCAACGGTGTCGCCGGTCATTTGCGCCAGCATGCCGCGCATGGCGTTGAGCGGATCGACGGCGGTGGGGCGCGCCTCGGCGAGCGTGTGGTGCACCTTGGCCAAGTGCCGCTCGAACGCCTTGAGTCCACGCCTACGAAAAGCCCGTGCGCCCTGCGCGAGCCCGTAAGCCGCCGCAGCGCCGATCGCGCCCGCGCCGCGAACGATCATGTCGGTGATGGCCCGGGCGGTTTCGCGGTAGTCGGCGGTGGAGACGACTTTGAATTTATGCGGGAGCAGCCGCTGCTCGATGAGCCGGACGCGGTTGCGCGCCTTGTCAAACCAGACCGTCCGGTAATGCCGGGACTTGCCCTGGTGGGTGACATTCATGGCGCGGAGCGCGGGTCAGTGGCTACTGAACTTGACCTCCAGTTGGCGCCGAATCCGCTGATAGCGCGGGTCGGTGCGGACGTTGTTGAGGTCGGGGTCGGTGTCCATCCACCGGGAGTCGTCGTAGCCGAGGTGGACGGCCTTGACGAGCGCGGTGATGGACTCGTCGATGCGATCGGTGAGCGAGTAGCTGCAGGCGAGATTGTAATAGACCATCGAGTCCTCAGGGAGAAGCCGGGACAAGTGCTCATCGACGGTCAGCCCGTCGTGGAAGCGGTCGCGCTTCGTGTAGTTGTCCCCGAGCAACTGGAGCGCCTCAACATACTGGGGGTCACGCTTGGTGAGACCCTCCAAAAAGGTGATCTCGACGTCCAGGTCCCGTTTCTCCTTGTTCGAAAGTGGTTGTCTTGCAGTTGAATCCTCCAACATGAAGCGCGACTTTTATCGCCGACACATCGGGTCAAGTCAAGCCGTTCGCCACAAAAAACAGCAGATTCAACAAGCCGATGAATCCAGCCGGATGCGCTTGGCCAAGCTCCCTCTCCCAGCGGGAGAGGGTTGGGGTGAGGGAGAACGCAGACGGAGACAGTGAGCGTTCACCCTCATCCGGCTTCCGGCCACCTTCTCCCTAGGGAGAAGGAATCCAACCGGCCGCGCCTGCTCAGGCAAATCATTTTTTCCCCGGCCGATGCAGTGCCTTGTGCGTGGGGAAATCTTTGTGGTAGCGCTTCAGCAGCGCGGCCTCGTCGTTTTTTACGAGATAGATTTTGCCCGTGATCTCCAACGTCTCGCCCGGCGCGAGGCCGCCCAGCCGGAAGTCGCTGTGCAGACAGCGGATCACGCCCTGGAACAATTCCTGATACGGCTCGAACGCGGTGGCAAAGATCATCGAGCCGTCGCCGCTGAAGCAGCCGATCAGCCCGTTGCCCGGCACAGCGGGGTGCAGCGGGCGCGGGTTGACATCGGCGCGCGGCACGCCCGGCCCGGCCCAAACCTGCCCCGGGATGTAGCGCGCCTCGGTCGCCCAGCCCTGCGTCGGCATCATCGCCCGCTGGCCGTCGAGATAGACAAAGCTCTTTTTGATGTAGGCGTATTTGTCGGCGGTCGCGTCCGCGCCGGTGCCGGTGAATTTGCCGACGCGAATGCACGGCTGCGCCCAATGCGCCTCGGAGCGCCTGGTCGTGGGGTTGTGCGCGGTGAGCCGAAAATCGACCTCGTCGTGTGAGGCGGTGATGACATGCCCGACCGTCACGCCGTCGTTCACGTCGCAGTGCAATCGAATCTGCGAGCCGTCGTTGCTGCGTGAAATCAGGCGCGTTTTGTGGCCGACGACGGTGTGTTGCCCCCAGTTTGTCGTCTGCGAGTTGTCCCGGCAATACGCCTCGAGATAGTGGATTTTCATCTCGCCACCGGGCAGATGCGCGCCGCTGATCGTCAGCATGTTTTTGGCCCAGTGCAGCTTCAGCTTGGTTGGCTCGGCCGCTTGGCCAAGCGCCGCCGCGCACACGAACGCAAGGATGGAAAAAATCGGTTTCATGGGTCGGACAACCGCAGCGTCGGCCCGCGGCGGGGCGGTGTCAACGGCAATGCGCTTGCGCCTGGGCGCGCTGCCGGTGAATATGCCGCGCCGATGGGAGAACCGATCAACGTCCCGCTGCTTGATCTAAGCGCACAAAACCGGCCGCTCGCCGCCGAGCTGAAGGCCGCCTTCGCGCGCGTGCTCGACTCGTCGCAGTTCATCCTCGGGCCGGAGGTGGCCGGGTTTGAGTCGGTCGCCGCCGAGTCGGTCGGGGCCAAACACGCCATCGGCGTCAGCTCCGGCACCGACGCGCTGCTGCTTTCGCTGATGACGCTGGGCATCGGCCCCGGCGACGAGGTGCTGTG
>DQOE01000313.1 GCA_015658765.1 Verrucomicrobiota bacterium
TCGATCTTGTCTCCGCCTGGCTGCTTCGGGTCGCGGGGGGGAGCGTCAACAAACTTCAACTGACGACTATGTCGGTGGTGGGCGGCTTGTCGGGCTTCATGAATAACACGGCGGTTACGTCGCTTTTCATTGGCCCGACGATATCCATCGCGCGCAAGCTCAAAATCAGCCCGTCGAAGCTGCTGATGCCGGTTTGTTTTGCGTCGATCCTCGGCGGCACCTGCACGCTCATTGGCACCTCAACCAATGTCGCCGTCAGCGGCGAGCTTGCCAAGCAGTACAAGACCGACTTGGACGAGTGGAAGGCCAACGGTGGCACCGACTTGAACGGCGACGGTACAATCGATTCTGACGATTACCTGCAGTACGCCGAGGCGAATAACCTCAAAATTTACAAGCCGCTTGGCCTTTTTGAGATCACGCCGGTTGGCTTGCTAATCATGGGTGTGGGCATTGCCTACCTGATGTTTTTCGGGCGTCGGTTGCTTCCCGATTACCCCGACGAGAGCCTTGCGGAAGGTTTCAACATACGCGAGTACCACTCCGAGATCGTGGTGATGCCGGGTTCGAGGCTGATCGGCCAGCGCGTGTTCGAGTCGTCGCTGGCGGAGATGGAGTTTCGCATCGTGAAGGTTCTGCGCAAGAAACGCAGCTTTGTCCCAAACACCCGGTCTGTCATCGAGGAGGGCGACGTGCTGCTGGTCTCCGGCAGCATGGAGGACTTGATGGCGGTGAAGGACGCCAGCGGCATCGAGATTCACGCCGAGACCAAGCTGGAGGACGAGGCGCTGCAAACTGACGATGTGAAAATCGCCGAGTTGCTGATCACGCCCAAGTCCACGCTCATCCGCCGCACGCTCAAGGAGGCCAACTTCCGGCAGCGGTTCGGCTTGGCGGTGCTGGCGATTTACCGTCACGGCCAGTCGCTTGGCCGCAAACTCGGTGTCATCCGGCTGCGTGCCGGGGATCTGTTGCTCGTGCAGGGTTCTGAGGAGCGTCTGCTGTCTCTCGAGCATGGCACCAACCTTCTACGACTCGATGCCACCGAGGCGCCCAGCTCGGATCGCCGGCAAAAAGGGTTCCGGGCGCTGGCTTTTTTTGCCGTGGCCGTGATCGCTGGTGGCCTAGGCCTGGCTCCGCTGCCGATCTGTTTCCTGAGCGCCGCCGCGCTGACGGTGGCGACCCGTTGCATCACGATGCAGAAAGTTTACGAAGTGATCGACTGGCGCGTGCTCATTGTCATCGGCGGCATGACGGCGTTCGGCACGGCGATGCGCGAATCCGGCACGGCCGAATGGCTCGCCGGCGGCATCCAAAGCATCTCGGAAAATCCGCGCACCGTGCTTGCCGGGTTCATCCTGCTGACGATGTTGCTGACGCAGACGATGTCCAACGCCGCCGCCGCGCTGGTGGTGCTGCCGGTGGCGATGCAGACGGCCGGCACGCTCGATGTCAGCGGACAGACGTTCGCCATCGCGGTGATGCTCGGGGCGTCGTCGTCGTTTATCGCGCCGTTCGAGCCAGCTTGCATCCTCGTGTCCGGCCCCGGAAAATACCGCTTCACCGACTACCTCAAGGCCGGGCTTGGCCTGACGCTGATCATGGGCTTTTTGGTCTGGCTGATGGTTCCCCTATATTGGGGTTGGTGAGGCGGCTCAACCTTACCTGAAGTATTCGGCCAGCTTGGCCAGGGCGCGGGCGCGGTGGCTGATGGCGTTTTTCACCTCGCGGCCAAGCTCGGCGAAGCTGAGTTCGTGGCCGTCCGGAACGAACAGCGGATCGTAGCCGAAGCCGCCTTGGCCAGCCTGCGCTTGGGCAATTCTGCCCCGGCAAATGCCCTCGAACGTCCTGACTTCCGCCGCTTGGCCAAGCGCGACCAGCGCCAGCACACAGTGAAATTGCGCACCTCGATTGTCGTCGGGGACGTCGGCCAACTCGCGCAGCAACTTGGCGTTGTTCGCGTCGTCGGGTGCGTTGTCGTCGCCGCCGGCGTATCGCGCGGAGTGGACGCCCGGCGCGCCGTCGAGCGCGTCGACCTCCAGTCCGGAGTCGTCCGCCAACACCAAGTCGGGCCGCGCCTGGCTGCCAAGCCAAGCGGCGATCTCCGTGGCCTTTTTAACGGCGTTGGCGGCGAAGGCGTCGCCGTCCTCAACAACCTCCGGAGCGGCGGGGAATTTGGCCAAAGTTTGCACGGTAAAATCGTCGCCCAGAATCGCGGTGATTTCTCCGGCCTTGTGCGCGTTGCGGCTGGCGATGAGGAGGGTGGGCATGCCGTCAAGTGGCGGGCTCGAGTTTTTCGAAGCTCTCCTCGATGAAGGTGGTGTTTTGGATGCGGGCCAGCCGCGCGTAGAGACCCTGTTGCCCGACGAGTTCGTCGTGCGTGCCGCGCTCGGTGATGCGGCCGTGTTTCAGCACGAGAATCTGGTCGGCCTTGCGGATGGTGCTGAGCCGGTGCGCGATGACAAACGTCGTGCGGCCGGCCATCAACCGCTCAAGCGCCTGCTGAATGAGCCGCTCTGTGGCGGTGTCAACACTGGCGGTGGCCTCGTCGAGGATGAGGATCGGTGAGGCCTTGAGCAGGGCGCGGGCGATACTGATGCGCTGTTTTTCGCCGACGCTGAGTCGCACGCCGCGTTCGCCGACGCGGGTGCCGAAGCCCTCGGTGAGTTCGCTGATGAAATCGAAACAGTTGGCGGCTTGGGCGGCCTCGGCGATTTTTTCGGCGTCGGCGTCGAGGTTGCCGTAGGCGATGTTCTCGCCGACGGTGCCGTTGAAAAGGAACGGTTCCTGGCTGACGACGGAGATGTTTTTGCGAAGCGACTCGAGCGAGGTGGCGGCGATGTTCTGCCCGTCGATGGTGATCGCGCCGCCGGTGGCCTCGTAAAACGCCGGCAGCAGGTTGACGAGCGTCGATTTGCCGGCGCCGGTCGGGCCGACCAGCGCGGTCATCTGCCCCGGCTTGGCCGTGAGCGAGATGTCGTGAAGCGCCGGTTTGTCCTCGGTGTACTCAAAGTGAACTTCGCGGAACTCGACTTCGCCGCGCACCGGCTCGGGCAGTGGGTTCGACTCGGCGATGTCCTTTCGCTCCTCCGTGGCGTCGAGGATGTCGAACACCCGCTCGCCGCCGGCCCGGGCGGCTTGGAGCATTTGGTTGAGCCCGTGCAGTTTGCCGATCGGCTCATAAAACAGCGCGAGATAAAGCAGGAACGCCACCAGCTCACCGACGGACATTTCGTCATTCATCACCTGGCCGCCGCCGATCCACAACACAAGGCTGGTGCCGCTCGCGGCGATGAAACTCATCGCCGGGTTGTAGAACGCCCAGGCGCGCATGATGGTGAGCGTGCTCTGGCGCATCGCCTCGGCGCGGTCGGTGAAGCGCTCGTCTTCGTGCCTCTCGCGGCCGAACGCCTTGATCTCACGGACACCCTGCAGGTTGTCCAGGAGCAGCGCATTCATGGCGCTCGAGGCCTGGCGTTGCTTGCGGTAGCGCCTGTGCGCGGTGAGCGTGTAACACATCGCGCCGATGGCGAGCAGCGGGATCGGGATCATTGCCATGCCGGCAAGTACCGGGTTGGTGGCGAACAAAATCGCCAACACGCCGAAGATGCTGACGATGGCGACGGTGCCCTGCTCGGTGCCGTCGATGAGCAGCCGCTCGACGGCGTTGACGTCCTCGATCACGCGCGTCATCAGGTCGCCCGAGGCGCGCTTGTCATAGTAGCTCACCGGCAGCCGCTGCAGTCGGCCGTACACGTCGCGCCGCATGTCGAACACCACGTTTTGCTCGAAGTGATTGTTCACCTGGATGCGGACGCTGTTGAAGAAATCTCGAAGAAAAAACGCCCCCAGCAGCAGCAAAATCACCGGCGTCAACTTGTCCGTTTGCCCGTCGTTGATGACGTCGTCGATGATAAATTGCGTGAGCCGGGGAAAGGCAAAGGCGCAGAGCAGCGCCAGGACGGCGCAGCCGACCGTGGCCAGCGCCAGCCACTTGTACGGCCAAAGATAGACGCTCACGCGCCGGATGATCTCCGTGGTGGAGCGTTTTTTTGCGGTGAACGTTGGGTCGTTCTCGGTGAGGTGTCTGTGCCCGTGGGACATGAGTCGTGCGCTTGGCCAAGCCAAAAGCGGAGGGAGTTCATGCTGCCTGAAGCGGGAAGTTTCAAGTTTGAGTTTGTTGCCGGGCGCACTTTTTTGTTTTCAGCGCCGGGGAAATCCCATCCAATCGCCGTGTGCAACGCAGACTATTCCTCCAAGCCTCCGCCGGCGCGGCGTTGGCGATGCCGTTCATTGCCAAGGGAGCCAAGCCAAGGATCAGGATTGGCCAACTCGGCAGCGGCCACTCGCACGCTTCTGGCAAGCTGGCAGCGATCCGCAAGCTCTCCGGTGACTTTGAGTTGGTCGGGGTGGCGCAACCGCGAGAGGAGGTCGAGTCGCCGATTCCCGGCAGCGGCGCCTATCGTGGCGTGAAGCAAATGTCGGAGGAGGAGTTGCTGGCAACGCCCGGCTTGCAGGCGGTGGCCATTGAGACCGAGGTGCCGCACCTGGTCGCGGCAGCCAGGCGCGCGGTCGGTGCCGGCCTGCACATACACCATGACAAGCCGGGTGGCATCACGCTGGGCGACTTTCGCGAGTTGCTCCGCTTGGCCAAGCGCAAGGGTGTCACAGTGCAGATGGGCTACATGCTGCGCTACAATCCGGCGTTTCAATTCATGTACCGGGCGGTGCGCGAAGGTTGGCTTGGGGAAATCATGGAGGTTGACGGGATGATGGGCAAGATGGCCTCGGCGTCGCTGCGCCGCGAGTTGGGCCGATACCCAGGTGGCGGGATGTTCGAGTTGGCCTGCCACATGGTGGACTCGGTCGTGCATCTAATGGGCAAGCCGGCCAAGGTGCACGCGTTTGCGCGCCGCACGCAGGGCGACGGTGTGGCGGACAATCAACTGGCGGTGCTTGAATACGAAAACGCCACGGCGACGATTCGCTGCAACCATCGCGACCCGCATGGGTTTCCCCGGCGCAGGTTTCAGATCGCCGGCGACAGGGGGGCAATCGAGATTCGCCCGATCGAGCCGGGCAAGCTCACGCTTAGCCTGACTGAAGCGCACGGCGGTTTTGGCAGGGGGACGCATGAGGTGAAGTTGCCGCGAAGCAATGGCCGCTACGACGGCGAGTTTGCCGACTTGGCCAGGGTGATTCGCGGCGAGGCCAAGTTGGCCTGGTCGTACGAGCACGATTTGGCCGTGCAGGAAACGTTGCTTCGCGCCTCGGGAATGGACGTGAAGTGAGGTCGCTCGTTGTCATTGTTCCCGCTCTGTTGCTGGTGTTGGCTGCCGGGTGTCGATCACGGCCAAGCGGTGTGGACTACAACCAGTGGAAGGAGGCGATCGAGACACGTCGGGCGACCGCCGCGAGGCATGTCACGGCAATCCCCGGCTTTAAGGTGGATTTGCTCCGCACGGCGACGAAGGCGGAGGGGTCGTGGGTCAGTCTGGAGTTTGACGGCCAGGGCCGGCTGCTGATCGGCCGCGAGGGGCCGGGCATCCTGCGGTTGACGCTACCCAGGCGGCGGCTTGGCCGCACCCATGTCGAGGTCGTCAACAACGAGTTGAACGAGTGCCGCGGGCTTCTCTGGGCGCACGGCAGCCTGTACGCCAACGCCAACAACTCGAAGGGCCTTTACCGGCTTCGCGACACAACCGGCGACGATCAGTTCGACGAGGTGACGCTCCTGCGCAAAACCGGCGGCGGAGTCGGGCACGGCCGCAACTCCATCGCTCTCGGCCCGGACGGTTTCATCTACCTCACGCACGGCAACGACGTCCTGTTGCCGGAGGGATTTAAGCCGACCTCGGCATCCACCTATCGCAACTACAGACGCGACCAGTTGCTGCCGTGCGAGTGGAACCGCGTGATGTTCAACAAGGGCGTCGAGCCGCCGGCGGGGCATGTCATCCGCACGGACCAGGACGGCGAACGCTGGGACATGATCGCCGGCGGCTTCCGCAATCCCTACGGCTTGGCCTTCAATCCGGACGGCGAGTTGTTCGTTTACGACGCTGACATGGAGTGGGACGAGGGCTCGCCGTGGTACCGGCCGACGCGCGTCAATCACGTTGTCTCCGGCGGCGACTACGGCTGGCGGCAGGGTACCGACAAATGGCCGGCCTACTTTCCCGACAGCCTGCCGGGCAATGCCGACATCGGCCTCGGCTCGCCGACGGCGATGTCGTTTGGCACCGACAGCAACTTTCCCGAGCCGTACCGCCGCGCGCTGTTCATTCTCGACTGGGCTTACGGCAAAATAATTGCCGTTCACCTCATGCCGGAGGGGGCGAGCTACCGCGGCCAAGCGGAGGAGTTCGTCACCGGCCGGCCGCTCAATGTCACCGGGGTGGACTTCGGGCCGGACGGCTCGATGTATTTCGTGACCGGCGGCCGCCGCACCCAGTCCGGGCTGTACCGCGTGCGTTACGTCGGCGGCGAGCCACAGCCGTCGCTTGGCCAAGCAGCAGCAGGCGACGCCAAGCGCGCGCGCGAGTTGCGGCGGCGACTCGAGCAGTTTCACAGCCGGCGCTCGATCGAGGGTGTCGGCCTGGCTTGGGAACACCTCGGCAACGACGACCCGTGGATTCGCCACGCCGCCCGGGTGGCGCTCGAGAACCAGGCGCTCGAGCAGTGGAAACTCCCGGCGCTTACCGAGTCGAACACGAAGAAGGCACTTTCGGCGCTGATGGCCTTGGCGCGTTCGAGTGACCCCAAGGTTCAGTCGCAAATCTTCGGCCGGCTGAACGACCTGCCGTGGGAGGGTCTGCCGGTGCAGTGGCAGTTGGTGGCGTTACGGACGTATCAACTGGCCTTCACGAGAATGGGCGGTGGCCGCCCGGGCGATCGCAACCCGATCATCAAAAAAATCGTCACCGCCTCGGAGAAATCGGCGGAAGTGCGGATGGAGGTTTCGCGGCTGCTCATTTACCTGAAGGCACCCGGCATCATCCCCGGTCTGCTCAACTACGTCGTCGATGCCGCGTCGCCGGAGGAGCGGTTGTTTTATTTGTTCCACATGCGCCACATCGGCGATGGCTGGACGCCGGCGCATCGCCGCGCCTACTTCGCCTGGCTGAAAAAAATGATCGAGGTTCGCGGCGAGCCGCATTACCAAACGCACCTCAAACACATCGCCGCCGACGCGCTGGCCAAGGTGCCGCCGGGTGAGCGCGAGCCGTTTGCGGCGCTCTTCGAGCCGGAGGCGAAACCGCTCGCGCCCGAGGCAGAGCACCTGGCCAAGCGCAAGGTGGTGCATCAGTGGGCAATGGCGGACTTCGCCGAACTTGACGCCGGCTTGGCCAAGCGCGATTTGGCCAACGGCCGGCGGGTGCTCAAGACGGCGGCCTGCCTGGCGTGCCACCGGTTTGGCGTCGAGGGATTGTTTGTCGGCCCGGACTTGACGGCGATCGGGGCGCGGTTCGACGCCCGGGCGATGCTGGAATCGATCCTCGAGCCGTCGAGGGTGATCGACGACAAATACCGCAACATGGCCATCACCACCAAGCAGGGCGAGTTGATTGCGGGGCGGTTGGTGGCCGAGAGGGACAAGTCGCTGCTGCTCGCGCCCAACCCGTATCAGCCGACGCTCACCCGCGAAATCCAGCGGAGCGCCATCGCCACCCGGAACGATTCCACCTTCTCGCCGATGCCGGTTGGCCTGCTCAACAGTTTCAGCCGCGAGGATATTCTGGATTTGCTGGCTGTATTGAAAAAGGGCGAACCACCGGTGCGCGGGGAATAAACAGGAAGCTAGGCGGCTGCCCTTTAGTTTGCTTTAGCAATTATTTGTTTTTTGCCTGAGTCTGATTGATAAATCGGTCGTTTTTGTTACCTTGCGTCGAGTGATGTTACGATTGCCGCTTGGCCATGGAGGCCGCCTGCTGTCCGTCGCCGCCCTGTTGGTTTGCGCGATGTTGGCGGTGGGTTGCGGCACGATCGCCCGGAAAACGGCCAGCGGCGTGACCTCGCTGGCCACCGGCACGGTCAAGGTCGCGGGCAAAGCCACCGGCAAGGTCGCCGTGGCCACGATAAAGGCCGGCGGCGAGGTGGCGGTTTCGGTGGGAAAGGCGTCCGGCCGGGCGCTGCTCGACTTGGCCAAGGCCGGCGCGGTGACGTTTGTCGATGCCGCCACCGGCGTGGTTTCCTCCATTCCGTTTGTCGATGGCATGAGCTTGAATGTCGCGTTGGCGGCGGCAAAGCTGGATCCGCGCCTCAAGATGTTTGAAATCATACGCCCGTCGCAGGTGCTAAAGATTGGCTGGCAGCAGTTGGCCAAGCTGGGCGGCTCGAAGCTCAGGTCGGGCGACGTCATCCGCATGATCCAGTTGGCGACCAGGTAAATTGTGAAGGGTCTGGTCGAAATCATCAATCGCGAGACCGAGCGGGTCTTCATCGTCGGCGTGCAACTCAAGGGCCAGGATGCGTGGTGCATCGACGAGTCGCTCGACGAGTTGGAGGAACTGGTCGGCACGGCGGGTGGGAAGGTCGCCGGACGCGGCACCCAGCGGCTGGACAGGGTCAACGCCGCGACGTTCATCGGCCCCGGCAAGGCGCGCGAGTTCGCGGAGCAGTGCAAAGAGGCCGAGGTGGACA
>DQOE01000098.1 GCA_015658765.1 Verrucomicrobiota bacterium
AGCTTCGACAGCGTCGGCGCGCTGAACGTGCTCGAGCACGTCGAGGAACCGGAGGCGTTCCTCGCCGAGTTGGTGCGCGTCACGAAGCAGGGCGGCAAGGTCGTCGTCTCGAGTCCGAATTTTTTCCGGGCGCTTGGTCTGCGCGACTACCATCCCCGCATGCGCGGCCTCGGCAACAAGTGGCGCAACTGGCAGCGGCTCCGGGCCAAGCGCCGGCAGATGGCGGCCGAGCCCGAGTCGGTGCGCTTCGACCGGATGGAGCCGATCCGCCGTGAGCCGTTCCAGCCGGACGACGACGCGATCGTCGCCACGAACGGCGTCGAGATAAAATTCTTCCTCGAGCAAAACGGCTGCGACGTGCTGCACGCCGAGTGCACCGACCGTTACGTGGCCAAGCCGATCGACTTCGCGCTCAACCTCGGCCCGTGGCGCCATCTCATGTTCAACGCCTTCGTCGTCGCCCGCCGGAAATCTTAAAACCGCGAATGCACGCACCCTCCCCGACGACGAATGCCCAATTGGGATTCGCGATTGTAATTGACTAAATCAATTTACAGCAATCACCATCCATCCGACATATGACAGCCAAACTGACAGCAGTGATTGCAGCTATCCTAGCGGCGGGATGTGGCAGATCGGAGCCACCCGTTGAGGAGAAATCTGCCAACCCCGCTCCCGAGTTACCGGCGAATCCAGCACCGAAGCCAAAACCGGTTGAGCCCGCCGCCAAGGTGACACGGCCGGAATTGCCGCCAAAAGAACCTGCAGCCATAGCAAAACCGCCGGAGATTTCCATTTGGGAAGCAGCCAGAAACGGCAACATTGACGCCGTCCGGCTGCACTTGACTGCAGGCGCGGATGCCAACATCAGGGACGAAGGCGGCTGGGTGCCGCTGCACGGCGCGTCCGGCTCGGGGCACAGGGAAATCGTCGAACTGCTACTGGCCAACGGCGCAAAAGTAAACGTCCCGGCCATGAGCGGAAAAACGGCCCTCGACTACGCGTCCAGGGCCGGCCACAAGGAAACCGCCGATTTCTTGCGCCGACACGGCGGAAAAATACGCGCGGAACTGAAAGCTGAAGGGAAATGAATTGGCGGGTTACGGCTTGAAGTCGGTGAGGATTTCGGTGTGTTCACGGCTTTGCAGCACACGGGCCAATGGGGTGTCGCTGCCCTTGGCCAGCGAGGCGCGCAATGCCTCCGCTTTGCCTTCTCCGGAGGCGAGCACCCACACTTCGCGCGCGGCGGCCAAGGCGGGGTAACCCAGCGTGATGCGGCGCGGCGGCGGCTTGGGGCCGGTCACCGCACGATACACCGCCTGCGACTCGAGCGCCTCGGTGTCGCCGGGGAACAGCGATGCCACGTGGGCGTCTTCCCCCATGCCGAGGAACACGAGATCGATCACCGGCTGGCCATCCGCTTGGCTGTCGGTGAACTGCTGCAACTCATCGGTTGCAAGTTGGACCGCCTCGGTTTCGCTGCGTTCCGTCTGCACACGGTGCACTTGGCCAGGCGGAATCCGCAGCGACCGGAACAGGCCAAGGTCGGCCAGCTTGAAGTTGCTCTCGTCGTCCGTCGGCGGCACGACTCGCTCGTCGCCCCAAAAGAAATGGACGTTGTCGAACGCGCTTGGCCGCGCCAACTCCACCACCGACTCGTAAAGCAGCCTCGGGGTGCGCCCGCCGGACAGCGCGACGGTGAACGGCCTGCCCGCGTCGCGCTTGGCCAAGCGCTCGAGCCACTGCGCGGCGGCGTGTTCGGCAAGCACGGCCTTATCGGTGAAAGCCGTGCAGCCGCTCATCCCTTGGACGGTTTTGGGTTGTGCCACTTGTGGCTGTCCTGCTCGAGCAGGTCGTCCGCCGCCACCGGCCCCCACGTTCCGGCGGCGTAGAATTCGCGGTTCGACAGCGGAGTGCCGCCCCACCCAGCGCGGATGTCATCGACAATCTGCCACGCGGTCTCCACCTCGTCTCGCCGGATGAACAGCGTGGCGTCGCCGGCCATCGCCTCGAGCAGCAGCCGCTCATACGCCTCGGGCGTATAGGCGCCGAACTCGGCGTCGTAGCCGAAGTGCATGCGCACCGGCCGCGTCTCGATGCTGTTGCCGGGCACCTTGCCGTTGAAGCGAAGGAAAATGCCCTCATCCGGCTGGAGACGTAGCGTAAGTGCATTGGCGTGCAGGTCGAGATGACCCTGCGCGGCGAAGAGCACGTTGGGTGTCGGCCGAAACTGCACGCGCACCTCACTTGCTCGCAGCGGAAGATTCTTGCCGGTGCGCAGATAAAACGGCACGCCGCTCCAGCGCCAGTTGTCGATGAACAGCTTGAGGGCGACGAAGGTCTCGACGTTGGACTCGGGGTTCACGCGCTCCTCCTGCCGGTAGCCCTCGCGGCTGTCGTCGTTCACCGTGCCGGCGAAGTACTGGCCGCGCACCACGTTTTTGGCGACCGCCTCCGGTGTCATCGGGCGGATGGATTTGAGCAGCTTCACCTTTTCGTTGCGGATGTCCTCAGCGGCCAGCGACGGCGGCGGCTCCATCGCCACAAGAGAGAGAATCTGCAGCAAGTGGTTCTGCATCATGTCGCGCAATGTGCCGGCCTCCTCGAAGTAACCACCGCGACCCCCCACGCCGATGTCCTCGCTGACGGTGATCTGCACGTGCTCGATGGCTTCCCGGTTCCAGAGCTGCTCGAAAATGGCATTGGAGAAGCGGAACATCATGATGTTTTGCACCGTCTCCTTGCCGAGGTAATGGTCGATGCGAAAAATCTGCCGCTCGCGCACGTGGCGCAACAAGTGGTTGTTCAGCACGTGCGCCGACTGCAGGTCGTGACCGAACGGCTTCTCCACCACGACGCGCTGCCA
>DQOE01000028.1 GCA_015658765.1 Verrucomicrobiota bacterium
CAAAAAGTGAGGCTGATTGGCTGCCATGCGCCCGGCAAATCCTCGAGCCGGTTGCGCGTCGTGCGTTTCGACGGCCGTTGCGGGATGGCGATATGGATGAGCTTCTTCGACTGGTCGAATCCGTGCATGCTGACGGCGCAAGTTTCGAACGGGGCATCCGGCTCGCGTTGCAGGCGATACTGGTCTCCCCGAATTTCCTGTTCCATGTTGTTGAGATCCCGGTGCTTGGCCAAGCGGACGCGATACAGCCGCTGAGCGGCTTTGAACTCGCCGAGCGCATTTCATTTTTTTTGTGGAGCCGCCTGCCCGACGATGAACTCGCCGCCTTGGCCAAGGCGGGCAAGCTAGCCGACAACGAGATACTGGAGCAGCAGGTGCGGCGCATGCTGAAGGACGACCGCGCGTCGGCGTTGGCGGATAACTTCGCCGCACAATGGCTGCAACTTCGTCGTCTGGAGACGATCACGCCTGATCCGGGTTATTATCCGGCTTTCGACGAGGATTTACGCCGCGATAGCAGGCGGGAAACAGAGCTTTTTTTCAGTGCGGTCGCGAGCGACGATCTCAGCGTGCTGACACTTCTGGATGCCGACTTTTCCTTCATCAACGAACGGCTTGCCAGGCATTACGGGATTCCCGGCATCGAGGGGGCACACTTTCGCCGGGTGAGTTTTGAGGATGGACGCCGGGGAGGGATTTTGGGTCACGCAAGCATTCTTACCCTTACATCCAACCCCACACGCACTTCGCCGGTCAAGCGGGGCAAGTGGATTCTGGGCCAAGTTCTCGGCATGCCACCCAAGCCGCCACCGCCTAATGCCGGGGATCTTAGCGAGGAGACTGAAGAGGTGCAGGCGGCTTCTTTGCGAGAAAGGCTTGAGAAGCATCGTGCCGATCCGGTTTGTGCATCGTGCCACCGGATCATGGATCCGATTGGTTTCGCCCTTGAGAATTACGATGGCGTAGGGGCATGGCGTACCCGGGATGGCAAGTTCCCCATCAACGCGGCGGGCACCCTTCCAGACGGCACATTTTTTGATGGACCGGTAGACCTGAAAAAGGTTCTGCTTGAGCGCAAGCGTGACTTTGTCTGGTGTCTTTCCGAGAAATTATTGACCTATGCATTGGGGCGCGGAATCGAGTATTTTGACGACTGCGCCTTGGAGGATATTGTCAAGGCGGTTGAGGCGGACGATTACCGTTTTTCACGTCTTGTGATTGAGGTTGTCAGATCCGTGCCGTTCCGGATGAAACGCAGTCAAGAAAGTTCACCATGAAAGAAAAAACAACCCGATCCCGGCGCACGTTCCTGCGTGGCTTGGGTGCCAGCGTTGCGTTGCCGTTTTTGGAGTCGATCCCCATGGCTGCCGCCGCAGTTGCGTCCAAGCCGCCTAAGCGCGTGGCATTCATTTACATCCCGAATGGTGTTCAGGTGCCCGAGTGGACACCCAAGCGCGATGGTGCCAACTACGCACTGTCACCGATTCTCGAGCCGCTCAAGCCGTATCAGCGGGATTTCCTCGTACTCACCGGGCTGACGCATGACAAGGCGCGGGCCAATGGCGATGGGGGCGGGGATCATGCGCGCTCATGCGCCACGTACCTGACTGGGGTGCAGCCGGTGAAAACCGGCGGAGCCGACATCCGCTTGGGGCGGTCTGTTGATCAGGTCGCCGCGGATGTCATCGGCCGTGGCAACCGGCTTCGGTCGTTGGAACTCGGTTGCGATAATGGAAACAAGCCGGGGCCGTGCGACTCAGGTTATAGTTGCGCCTACACGCGCAATATCTCGTGGCGCAGCGAGACCACACCGATGCCCAAGGAAATTAATCCGCGAGTTGTCTTTGAGCGGATGTTCGGCAGTGGTTACGCGCATGAGGATCGCGCCGTTCAGGCAAGGCGCCGTCACGAGCGTCGGAGCATTCTCGATTATGTCCTTGGGCAGGCACACAGTCTCCAAGGCCGTGTGGGTACCAAGGACCGGCAGAAGCTGGATGAGTACTTCACAGCGATTCGCGAGGTCGAGCGGCGGCTCGAGGTGACTGAGACCCAATCAGCATTCCTGCATGATGGGGATATAACGGCGCCGGCAGCCGGTCTCCCCGAGAGTTATCGGGATCATATTCGCCTTCTGAGCGACATGATGATCCTGGCTTTTCAGAGTGACGTGACGCGGGTCTCCACTTTCATGTATGCGAGTGCCGGGAGTAACCGCAATTATCGATTCATCGGCGTTCCTGAGGGGCATCACGAGTTGTCCCATCATGCCGGTGACCTGAAGAAACAGGCAAAGATCGCGAAGATCAACCGATTCCACATCGAGCAGTTCGCCTATTTGCTGGGGCGTTTACAGTCTATCCGCGAGGGCGACGGGACGTTGCTGGACAACTGCATGATTGTGTACGGAAGCGGGATCAGTGACGGCAACAAGCACAACCACGAAGACCTGCCAATTCTCCTTGCCGGTCGTGGTGGTGGAACCATTGATTCCGGACGTCATGTCCGGTATCCCAACGAGACGCCGCTGTCCAATCTCTACCTGTCCCTGCTCGACCGGGTGGGCGTGTCTGTCGAATCGCACGGCGACAGCACGGGGCGGCTCGACGGTCTCAACGTCCGTGTGCCACGCGTGTAGTATCACGGCAACTCACTTGGCCCTCTTCAGCTTCTTAACCGTTTCGGTTATGCAGCGTCGAATCCCGTAATCCCCACCCATCTCGGCTTGTTTCTGCAGCGCCTTGTCAGCCAGTTGCCCCTCGAGAAACTCGAGCGCCTCGGCGGCATCGGGGCCGAGGGTATTCAGCGCTTCACAAGCGGTTATACGGACAAAGGGGCTCTCGTTGGTCATCTTCTTGATCAGCAGCGGGACATCACGTGGACTAATTTTGTTGACTGCAGCCCGCGCGGCATAGCGGTCGACATCATCCTCAATCATCAGGAACAACGTGGGAACCGCTTCCTGGGCTGTCTCGCCGATCTCGCCGATCTCGTAGGCCGCAGTACGGCGAACCTCGCGGTCGGGATCCTTTGTGGCCTTGAGCAGCGGCTTCAACAACTCGGAGACATCACTAATAATGGGCCGAAACGATTCGATCACGAGAATGCGAAAGTCGCTGTCCTTATTGTCGAGCGCCTGGACAAGTTGAGGCACTGCAGGCATGGCGTCCGGTCCGAGTCCGCGCAGAGTCAGCACGCCCTGCCGGCGCACCTTGGGCGATGGATCGGCGATGGTGGCACCCAGTTCCGCAATCACCCCCGGTGTGGTCTCACCGATCGCGCCAAGCGCACGTACAATTTCCACGCGAACCTCATCAACCGGGTCTCGCAATTGCTGCACGAGTGCGGGGACACTTGAAGCGATGTCTTTGCCCGCCACCCCCAACGCACGTGCCGCTCCGGCACGGACATGTTCATCTTCGTCAACCAGCGCTGCAACCAGGTTTTCAGCAGCGGCCGTGGCAATAGCGGGGAGCTTGCTCAGCACACGAGTGGCGGCGATACGAACACTTGCTTCATCGGCGTTTAGGGCGCTTGCGAATAAAGCAGCATAGGTCACATCATCGCCGGCCGTTTTTCCCAAGCCGTCGACTGCCGCTGCCCGGACGCGTGACACTGTATCATTAAGCTTCCCGGCCAGTATCGGTGCCGCAGCACGGGCTGCCGGACCGAGCTTGCCAAGCGCTTCCGCGGCACTAGCGCGAACGAAAGCATCGTCATCGTCGAGCAGAGTGATGATCTTCGGAACGAGGTGTCCGGCGGATTTCCCACTTGTGCCCAAGGTCAGGACTGCGCCCGAGCGAACCTGTGGTGAGGTATGGGACAAAGCGTTGGCCAGTGAAGAAATTGCGTCGGGACCGATCAGGATCAGGGCATCGACATAGCGCCGGAGTGTCGTCTCGGGATATTGCGAAGCCGCAAGTCCTGCGATGATATCTTCCACCGCGCTTTCGCCGATGACGCCGAGCGCTTTGGGTAATACAGCCTGTGCATCCTGCTCGCC
>DQOE01000298.1 GCA_015658765.1 Verrucomicrobiota bacterium
ACCCAAGGCCAAGTCGTTGCCGCCGTCGAGGCGATGAAAGCCAAGCACGACGTGAAGGCCCCGTGCGCCGGTCGCGTCTCGGCGGTTCACGCAGCAATCGGCAATGAGGTTTCCGCCGGCAAACCGATCCTGACCATCGAGGCCTAAAATGGAAATCCTCCAAAAACTATTCGAGAGTTCCGGCTTCGGCGGCGACACCAGTCTCGTTTGGCAAAACATTGTCATGTTCCTCATCGGCGGCGTGCTCATCACGCTTGCCGTCAAAAAAAACTTCGAGCCTTTGCTGCTGATCCCAATCGGCTTCGGCGCCATCCTCGCCAACCTCCCCGGCGCGGAAATGAGTGCTTACGCCCATCCCGAAGCCGGCGGCAAATGGCCGCTGCTTAGTTTTATTTACAGAACGGCCATCGACAAAGCCGAACTGCTTCCGCCGATTATTTTCATGGGTGTTGGAGCCTTGACCGACTTTCGCCCACTGCTTGGCCGCCCGATCACTTTCCTGCTTGGGGCTGCCGCTCAGATCGGCATTTTCCTCGCCGCGCTGGGCGCGTTTTACATTTTTGGTTTCACGCTGAAAGAGGCGGCCTCCATCGGCATCATCGGCGGCGCGGACGGCCCGACCACCATTTACCTCACTGCCAAACTCGCACCTCACCTGCTCGGCGCAGTGGCCGTCGCCGCGTATAGTTACATGGCGCTCGTGCCGGTGATTCAGCCGCCGATTATCAAGCTGCTCACCACGCAAAAGGAACGCGAGATCGACATGCCACAGGCGCGGGCTGTCTCGAAAACCGCCGTTGTGGTTTTCCCGATTGCCACTTGCGTTCTCACCGTGCTTTTCATCCCGGCCAGCGGCCCGCTCATCGGCATGCTGATGTTCGGCAACCTGATTCGCGAGTCCGGCGTCACCCAGCGCTTAAGCAGCACAGCGAGCGGCCCGCTAATCAACATCGTCACGATCTTCCTCGGCTTAATCGTCGGTGCAACAATGGAAGGTGAGAAATTTTTGAAGGGCGAAACACTCGCCATCCTCGCGCTGGGAATGGTTGCGTTTTGTTTTAGCACAGCCGGCGGCGTGGTCTTTGCAAAATTCCTGAACCTGTTCCTCGGTGAAGGTAAAAAAATCAACCCCTGCATCGGCGCGGCCGGTGTCTCCGCGGTGCCGATGGCCTCGCGGGTCGTACAAAACTTCGTCTCGAAGCACACCGACGGACGCGTCAACCCGCTCATGGCCGCCATGGGGCCGAACGTCGCCGGCGTGATCGGCTCCGCTGTTTCAGCCGGAGTGTTCCTGTCACTCATCAAGGTTCTGCAATGAGCCACGGGCAAATCCACGCTTGGAACATCCTCGACCGCAAGCCGGTTCTGGCCAAGTGGGAGGAAGGCCTCTTCACCGAAATCAGCCCCACCAACGAGCCTCCCGCCGAGGCCAAGTGGATCGGCCCGCCGTTGCTCGACATACAGGTCAACGGCTACGCCGGGATCGATTTTCAGCAGGACGGCCTCTCGGAAGCCGACCTGCTCCACGCCGTCGAACAGCTTGGCCAAGCGTGCTGCGGGCAGATTCTTTTCACCCTCGTCACCGACGACTGGGGGGCGTTGACCCGCCGCTTGGCCAGGGCCAAACAACTCCGCGACGCCCACCCGGCGCTTGGCCGGGCGATCGCCGGCTGGCACATCGAGGGGCCGTTCCTCTCCGCCGAGACAGGCTACTGCGGCGCTCATCCCGCAGACAAAATGCTCAGACCCACGCCGGAGCGCGTCGCCGAGTTGCGCGAACTCGCCGGGGACGATCCCCTGCTCCTCACGATGGCTCCCGAGGTTAACGGCGGACTGAAGGGCTTTGCCACAGCGCGCGAACTGGGCATCCGCGTCTCCATCGGCCACACCAACGCCCCGGGGCACATTCTCCGCCGGGTGACCGCCGCCGGCCCGGCAGGCTTCACCCATCTCGGCAACGGCTGCCCCGCCACACTCGACCGCGCCGACAACATCCTGTGGCGTGCGCTCGACACCCCCGGCCTGACCTGCGGCCTCATCCCGGATCGATGGCACGTATCGCCCACGCTGTTCCGGCTGATTCATCGGCTCGTCGATCCCGACTCCATCTACTACACCACTGACGCGATGGCCGCGGCCGGTGCGCCCCCCGGCACATACCGCCTTGGCCATTTGGAACTCGAGGTCGGCCCGGAGCAAATCGTCCGCCTGCCCGGCACACCGAACCTCGCCGGCTCCGCACTCACGCCGATCGAGGGCGTCCGGCGCGCCGCCGACATGCTCGACTGCGACTGGCAGGACGTCTGGCCCAAGTTCAGCCGGGCACCGGCGCGGTTCATGGGGCTGGAGGAAGGATTCAGCGTCGGTGCGGCCGCAAACTTCGCGCTGATCGAAACCGACACAGCCAACCGAATCGTGTCGCACAGTCTGCGGACGTTGCACTAAAACGCCTCCACATCGAGGGCGTTGATGCCTTTCACGACAGTTTCGAGGGGGAGTTCGGTGAGGTCGCTGTGTTGGTTCAGCACACGGACTTTTTCGCCGAGTGGCCGCCAAACCGTCTCATTGCTTGGCCCCCACAAAACCAGCGTGGGCAGGCCAAGCGCCGCAGCGAGATGTGTCATGCCGGTGTCGTGCCCGACGTACCCGGCGCACTTGGCTAGGCGCGGCGCCAATTCCGGCAGCGGGATGTGTTGAGCAATTTCAAGGCGATCCGACGGCATGCCGTTGGCCAAGCGCTGGAGCCGGTCGCCCTCCGCCTCGCCACCGATGACCAACAGGTTTAGCGGCGAGTGATCGAGCAGGTGTGCCACCAGCTCGCGCCAGTTTTGTTCCGGCCAGTTTTTGCTTTCGCTGCCACTGCCGGGATGCAGCGCCAGCCAGTTTTTGCGCTTGGCCAAGCCGGGCAACTCGAGCCGCGCCACGGGGTCTCCGTCGAATATTGTCAACTGCTCCAGCGGCTTGAGGAACACGTCGCTGGCGTGGATCGGCTTGGCCTCGTCGGGGCGATGTTGCGCGACGATAAACTGGCAGGGGCCGCACGACTTGACGTTGGTTTCGAAAATCTTGTCGGGATCGAACAGGTACGAAATGACGATGGCGAACTGCCCGAAGAACTCGCGCCACTCCAGGTCTAACGAACCGCCCTGGGCAAAAAACATCGCCAAGCCGGGCGACTCGATCGCGTGCACCGCCTTGGCCAAGCCGCCCGAAAGCGCCAGCGAGGCGATGCGCGGATAACCCAGCACCTCGATTTCCGCGCTCGGAAACCTCTCCCGCAACGCCGCCAGCACCGGCAGTGTCAGGATGAAGTCGCCGATCGCCCCGCCACGGATGACAAGAATGCGCGGAGCCTTGACGGATGTGGGCTCGATCATGGCGCGAGCTGATTTGCCATGACGATGACACCCGCCACGGCGACCATTGAGCCGATAATCGAGCGCACCGTCGGCCGTTCGCCCTCGAATTTCATCGCGAGCGGAATAATCACCAGCGGCGACAATGCGACGACGGACAACACGATCCCCGCTGGCAGACCGCTCAGCGCCCATTGGTACGCGCCCACGCCCAGCGTCGGCCCGCAAAGCGCATTGGCAACGACCAGCGCGGCGACCAGTTTTATAGTTGCCGGGGTCAGCGGCACCTCGGTCTGGATCGGCCCACTGTTGCGGATTCTTATTTTTCGAAACACGAGCAACACGGCCATCACCGTCAAGCCGCCAAGGATGCGCTGATACGCCTGCGACAGCCCGTCCACAGTCGCCCCGGCCTCGACCACCGATACCGCCTTGCGACTCAGCACCGCGCCGAAGCCCTGCCCAAAGGCGGACATCAGGCCCCAGATGATTCCAGCCTTCCAGTGTTTCTTGTCAACTTGAGACGTTTCACTGGGGGCCAAGGCCAGGCCGACGCCCACCAGTATCGCCGTGCCGGCCAGCACTTGGCCAGAAGACAACTTCTCGCCCAGCCAAAGCCACTCGATGGTTGCCGCAAACGGCGCGGCGAGGCATTGCGTCATCACCATCGTCAGCCGCGACCCAAGTATCGGGAAAGCCCGGAACAAGCCGTAGTCCCCCACGCCGAACCCGATGATGCCGCTGATAAAAAACACGCCCAGCGCCCCGCCTCCCAGCCCGGCCCCCATCGAGTGCGCATAGATTCCAAGCAGCACCGCAGCCAGTAGAAACCGCCAAAAGTTCGCCTCGACACCGGAGAGGTGATGCGACAACCGCTTACCGGATACGGCCGATAGCGAAAACAAAAAAGTGGCCAGAACCGCTGCGGTCATTTGTCGGTGGAATCAATCATCCAAAAACCCGGCGCAGCGCCAAGCATCCAGTATCACCTGCAATTCGGCACGCTCCGCCCCGGTCACTTCGACCAACGGCGGACGCACGATACCGCCGCCCAAGCCAAGCATGTCGAGCATCGCCTTCATGGCCGATACCTCGTAGCCCTTGCGTTTGGTTCGAAGCGCGTACAACGGCACTACGTGGTCGTTGACCAGTTGATTGAGCGCCGCTGACTCGCCGGCTGCACCAAGTTCGTGAAGTTTGACCGACAACTTGGGCGCCACCGCCGAGATGCTCGACGTGTAAGCTCGGATGCCGATCGCGTAGTAGCCCGGCACCATGTCGTCGCCCGCACCGCCAATCCAGTGCAGCCTGTCGCCGAGCCGTTCGCGAATCATTTGGTATCGGCGAATGTCCGCCGTGCCATCCTTCCACGCGACGACATTTGGGATTTCAGCCAAGTACTCAGCCTGTGCCGGGGTATAGTTCGCCCAGTCACGGCTGTAAATCAGAACTCCCAAGCCGCTCGCCTCGGCGATACTCGAGTAGTAGTTCACCAGGCCGTCCATCTCGGCGTTCGGATAATACGGTGGAAATGCCAACACGCCGTCGGCTCCGCAGTCGGCTGCCTGGCCGGCCAAGCGCTTGGCCAAGCCACCGGCAAAACCCACCCCGGCGATCACCGGCATACGGCCGGCCGCCTCCTCGATAGTGGCCTCTACAACTTGCCGCACTTCCTCCGGCGTGAGCGAGTACAACTCACCGGTGCCACCGGCGGCCACCAACGCGCACATTGGCTGCGCAAGCATGTAGCGGATGTTCTTCCGATGTCCGTCGAGATCGAGCGAGTGGTCATCGTTGAACGGCGTCACCGGGAAGCCGATAACCCCCTCAAGTTTCGTACAAAGTTCCTGTGGATTCATTTTGAAATTGAGTTTACCAGCGTGGGAGTTGTCGGGTCCAGTTTGGGTCGATGTGTTTTTGCATCTCGGCTTCGTCGTCGCGTTTGCGGTACGGGCAGTTGCGGAAGCGTTCCTTGCCGCGCTCGAGTTGATCGGTGTCGAGCGTCACACCCAAGCCCGGTTTGTCAGGAATCTCGACGCAGCCATCGACGATCGGCACCCGGCCGCCCTCGACGATTTCGTCGATCTCCGATTGCCACGGATAATGCGTGTCGCAGGCGTAGGTGAGATGCGTTGTCGCCGACGCGATGTGCGCCATCGCCATCAGCGAAACGCCGAGGTGGCTGTTCGAGTGCATCGACAAGCCGATGCCGAACGTCTTGCAGACGCGGGCGAGTTGCTGCACCTGCCGCATGCCGCCCCAGTAATGGTGATCGCACAGCACCACCTGCACGGCGTCGCGGCGCACCGCTTCCGGGATGTCGCCGAACGACGTCACGGCGACATTGCTCGCGAGAGGCGTCTCGATGCCGTCGGCCAAGAGGCGTTTCCGGACTTCACCCATGCCGTCGAGCCCGACGCACGGGTCTTCGAGGTAACCGCCATCGGAGAGTTCACCGGCCAAAGCCTGCCCGACTTTGACGGAGGTATCGACCGACCAA
>DQOE01000433.1 GCA_015658765.1 Verrucomicrobiota bacterium
ACCTCGGCGTCGAAGCCTTTGCAGTCGGCGCACGGCACGCAGCGGAACGTGACGAACAGAGGCTTGTTGGTGCGCCTGGCCTCGGCGCGGGCGGCGGCGAGATCGTTGTAAATCCAGAAATCGGTGTCGCGGGCATTTTCGTCCTGCAACACGTCGAGCAGCTTGTTTTGCGCATGGGCCGCTTGGCCAAGCGCGAGCGAGGCGACAATGACAAGGAGAGGCAGGGAGGTGGGTTTGATTTTCATTTGCTGAAGTGACTGGTTAACCAGACGAATGAGACGCACGCCTGCTTAAAACCGCAAGCGCAATTTCTTCCCGCTTGCCAAGCGGGGGGATTTTCCTTACTGATGCCCGCCGGATGAGTAAACCGCTCGAAGGAAAAACCGGGGTTGTTTTTGGTGTTGCCAACAAACGATCGATTGCGTGGGGCATCGCGCAGGCATGGCACGAGGCCGGGGCCAGGCTGGCGTTCACGTACCAGGGCGACCGGCTCAAGGGCAATGTCGAGCAGTTGGCCGCTGAGTTTGACGATGTCACCCTGATCACCGAGTGTGACGTGTCAAGGGACGGGGACATCGACCGCGTGTTCGCCGAGGTTGGAGACCACTTCAACGGCAAACTCGACATGCTGCTGCACTCCGTGGCGTTCGCGCCGCGCGAAGCGCTCGAGGGTCGCTTCGTGAACACCACGCGTGAGGCGTTTGCCACCGCGCTCGATATCAGCGCCTATTCGCTGGTGGCCCTGGCCCGGGGGGCGGAGCCGTTGATGGCCCATGGTGGCAGCATCATCGGCATGAGCTACTACGGTGCGGAGAAAGTTGTTCCCCACTACAACGTCATGGGTGTGGCCAAGGCGGCGCTCGAGGCGAGTACGCGTTATTTGGCGGCCGACCTTGGTGAAGAGAAAATTCGTGTGAACTGCATTAGCGCCGGCCCGGTGAACACCCTGGCCGCGCGCGGCATCGCCGGGTTTACCAAGTTGATGAGTCATCACGCCTCCTACGCACCGCTCAAGCGCAACGTCACCGCCGAGGAACTGGGCCAGACCGGCGTGTTCCTCGCCAGCGACGGCGGTGCGGCCATCACCGGCCAGGTCATCTACGTCGACTGCGGCTACCAAATCATGGGCTAAGCGGCTGCCGCGTTTTGCCATTGGCCAAGCGATCAAGTTCCTGTGTGAAGCCTTCGCGGAAGGTCGGGTAGTTGTGTAGTAAGCCAAAGGTTTTCTTGACGAGTTTGTTGGAGACGCGTTTGTTGGTGATGCGGGGTTTGCGGGTGGAGGGGTTCGACTCGGGGACAAAGGGCGGCATGGGACGTCCTGTGGTTTCGCTGAGCCACTTGAAAAAATTTAACTGCGTCACCGGCTCGTCGTCGGTGATATTGTAAATGCCACGCCGCCCGACGAGTTCAAGTGCCAGGATAATAGCCTCCACCAAATCATCGAGATGCACCATGTTGAGGAATCGTTTTCCGTCGCCCTCGATGGCGGCGGTTCCGTTCATGAATTGTCGGAACAGGTGGCTGCGTCCCGGGCCGTAAATCCCGGACGACCGAAGGATGGCGACCGCTGGGCGGGCCTCCAAAATATTCTGTTCAGCCTCCAGTAGAATGTTGGTTGTGATGTTTTGTGGGGTGTCGGCGTCATTTTCGGAAACCCATTCACCGTTCGTTTGCCGATAAACACTCGTGCTGCTGATAAACACGACGGACTGGGTGCCCGCTGTCTTGAGCCATTGAGCAACGTGTTTCGAGCCAAGGCCGTAGACTTTTCTGTACGCCTCCTCGCCGCCTCGCGAGGATGAGGCGGCGATGACGGCCCAGTCGTATTGGCCGTCGAGTTTTTTTTCGAATTCGGTCTCGCGGGTGATGTCGAGATTGACGGGACGGATGCCGAGCCTGGCCAGACGGTCGTTGTGTTCACTGCTGCGCCGGATGCCGGTGACGTCGTGGCCAAGCGCGATCAGCCGTTGGCCAAGCGCTTCGCCGACGTAGCCGCATCCGATGATCAAAGTGCGCACGAGGCCACTATATCGCTTGGCCGACCGGGGGGGCGAATCATTTTGGACTTTGCCGGGTGCGGGCTCGCCCGTACGTTTTGCGGCGGAACATGAGCCGAGTGAAAAAGTTAAAGGCGAAGCAGGTTTATATCGTGGCCAACGGCGACTTGCGGTTGTCGGCCAATCAGGTTTGCTGGGCGGAGCAATCGAAAATGGAGGCCACGCTGGCCAAGGCGCTCAAGGCCGAGGGCTGGACGGCGGTGCGCGCCCATGCGTTCGATCGCAAAAAGAAGCACGGCTTCATCGACTCGCAAAAGCGCGGCTTGGAGGTGTTTCGCACGATCGATCCCGACGCAACGCTGATCGTCGCCGAGTGCGTTTGGCAATACAGCCAGCACATCCTGCCCGGTCTCTCAACGCATCGCGGGCCGATTCTCACGGTGGCCAACTGGAGCGGCACGTGGCCGGGCCTCGTCGGCATGCTGAACCTGAACGGCTCGCTCAC
>DQOE01000062.1 GCA_015658765.1 Verrucomicrobiota bacterium
ACGACGAAGAGGATGTGGCGTGTGTTGATGGTGTCGCCCTCTTTTTTGCCGCCGCGCATGCCCTCCATCATCGCCTGGATTTGGCCGGCCATGTCGTGCTGCGACCGCGCCGGCACCTCGGTTTCCTCCATCAGCTTGAGCAGGGTGGTCTGCACCCCCTGGCCGCTCACGTCGCGGCCGCCCTGTTGCTCCGAGGATGAGGCAATCTTGTCGATCTCGTCGATGTAAATGATGCCGTAACGGGCGCGCTCGACGTCGCCGTCGGCCTGCCGGACGAGGTCGCGGACGAGGTCCTCGACATCGCCGCCGACGTAGCCGGTCTCGGAGAACTTGGTCGCGTCGGCCTTGACGAACGGCACGCCGATCAACTCGGCGATGCTGCGGATGAGGTAGGTTTTGCCGACGCCGGTCGGGCCAATGAGCATGACGTTCTGCTTCGTGTAATGGCCCTGTTCCTCACCGTCGAACGCTTGGCGCACGGCGTTGTAATGGTCGCACAACGCCACGCTCAGCACTTTTTTGGCCTCCTCCTGCTTGATGACGTAGCGGTCGAGGTGCGTCTTGACGTCGCGCGGCTTGTAGGCGAAATCGAAATCCTCCCGGGCGGGCTCCGGCTCGGGCTGGGTGACGGTGCCGGTCGGCTCAGCGCCGGCGAAGCCGGGTGTGCCGAACGTCTTGAATTGTTTCTGCAGGAAATCCTGCATCTGTTTCTGGAATTCGTCGGGTGATGTGGGGTCGCTCATGTTCGTTTCCTCCGGTACTGTATCAAGTACCTCCAAAAATGTAACACACCAGCGGCTTTTTTGAAGGAAAATGACAAACCACCGGGGAGCCGCTACAGTGGCCCGGCCAACGCTTGGCCAAGCGATGCCGGAATTTTACGACACACACGCCCACTTGGACTTCCCCGATTTCCGCGAGGAGGTGGATGAGGTGGTGCAGCGAGCCGCCGATGCGGGTATCTCGCGCATCGTCACCATCGGCACGGAACTGGAAAGCAGCCGCCGCGCGATCGATTTGGCCAAGCGCTTCGACGGCGTGTTCGCCGCGGTGGGCTGGCATCCCAACGACTGCCTCTCAGCGCCGGACGATGTGCGCGGTGAACTCGAGGGCTTGGCCAAGGCGCCGAAGGTGGTGGCCATCGGCGAGATCGGCATCGACCACTACCGGCTGCCGAGCACGCGCGGTGGGTCGGTCGCCGATGACGAGGCGTTCAAGGCCCGGCAGGTTTCGCTGTTTCAACAGCAGCTCGAGGTTGCGGCCAAGCTTGGGCTGAACGTGGTGGTTCACCAGCGGGCGGCGTTCGAGGCGTGCGTCGAGGTTTTCGAGCCATTTGCGGATCGTGTACGGGGAGTGTTTCATTGTTTCGTGAACGACCCGGCGGCGGCCCGGCGGGTGATCGACTTGGGCTCGCTGGTTAGCTTCACCGGCGTTTGCACCTTCAAGAACGCGGTTGAAGTGAGGGAGTCGCTGGCCTCGGTGCCTCTGGACAAACTGATGCTGGAGACCGACGCGCCGTTCCTTGCCCCGGTGCCGTATCGGGGCAAACGCTGCGAACCGGCCTACGTGCGGGAAATCAGCCAAGTGGCCGCCGAGACGCGGGGGATTGGGCTGAAGGAACTGGCCGAGGCCACCGGTGCGACGGCCCGGGATTTTTTCAAGGGGCTGGAATAGCCTATTTTTTCCGCAAAAACCGCGTGATTTTTTTGGGAACGGGGTATAGCTTTCACCGCCATGTGGATTTATCTCCTTATCGGTCTGTTATTACTGATCCTCGCATCGGAGAGTTATTTCAAGGGAGGAGTCAATGCCTTGCTCACGTTGCTTGGCGTGGTTTTGGCGGTGAATGTCGCCGATTCATTCGGCCCGATGGCGTTCCAGTGGATGGGCGACAAGTGGTGGCCGATCGATGAAAACCCGTTTTGGAACCGCGCCGCGCCGGTCGTGGCCGGCTTCATCACCCTGGTGGTGATCTTTTCGATCGCCGGCACGGTGGCCAGCATCATGTTGCGCAAACGGCTGGAGTCCCAGTGGGAAGATTACAAGCTGGAGAACTTCAAGGCCATGAATCGCAAGTTCGGGCTATGCGTTGGCCTGGTCACGGCGAGCGTTTACTCGGTGATGGCGCTGACGCTCATTTACCAGTTGGGCAACTTCACCGGGCCGCTCAGGCACGACACGGATCCCTGGCCGCTGAAGACGCTGAACGAGGCTCGCGAGCAACTCGACAACACGCCGTTCATCAAGTTGGCGGCCGCGTACAACAACACGCCGGAACTGCACTACGAGGTTCGCGACACATTGGCTCTGTTGTTGAAGAATCGCGCCAGTACGATCGAGGAGCATATGCGCGCCTATCCGGGATTCTTCGCCTTGGGGGAAACGGAGCAAATCAAGGGTCTGCTGGGAGACGAGGAGGAGGAAGAGGAGGAAGAGGAGGAGGAGGAATACGGGGGCTATGGCGCCGAGGACTATGGCACCGAGGACGAGGACGAGGGCGGCGATTCGCTGTATGCCATTTGGAAAAGCGGCTCCCTCTCACTGACCAAGCTGTTGAGCAACAGCGAGGTGGTTTCCACTGTCAACGAACAGTATGAGGAGCTGAAAGCCATCGAGCCAAATTCCACGGAGGAGAAGAAGCTGTTGGCATTCATGGATGATATCCGGCATTTCTTCAAGACCGGCGAGTCGGAGCTTTACGGCAGGAATGCCATTGTCGGCCGCTGGAGATTTGCCCCGAACGTTTCACTGCGTGAAAACAAAAAGACACGAACCACCATTTCGGTGGACGAGATGAGGGGCATTCAGGCCACGGTTGGGAAAATGCGCCGGGTGACTTTGCAGGTTTGGCCGGAGGCGGATCAAAAACAGATTCGCGTCAACGGTCTCTCCGTTGGCGGTGCTTTCGATGACGTTCTCAAGAAGTTGCGTGCGCTTTACCAAAAGGCCGTTGATGACGGGGATGTTGATGATGACGCGTTCGGCTACGGAGGAGGGTACAGCCAGCCGGTTGGTTTTGAGCAGACATACGGAACGCAAGGGGGAGGAGGGGAAAACCAAGGCAAAGTTGACGAGGCGAAGCGGATGTTGACCTGGATTCAAGCCAAGGATCCCAACTGGGTGCCCAGTCAACTCACCCAAAGCATGCTTAAAGGTGACAGCATGCGGATTGGCTCCGGTAAATGGGAAGGCTCCGGGATCCGTTTTAAGGTCACCGTCAAGCCGGACAAGGTGAACTTGAGCAAGGAAGCGGAGTTCCTCGCCGGGAGTTTGAAAGCCGGATGGCCTCTTCGCTCTGGCAAGCTAAAGACAAACATCGTGAAAGGCCGCCTTCACGTCCAATCTGGAAGAGACGTCTTCGTCTTCACGCGCTATTAGCGGAGCGCCACGCCATTTTTACTGAAAGCAGCCAAGCGATTGGCTGCTTTTTATTTGGGGGTATGGACGGTGTTGGAAGCGGATTTGTCCTGGTAAAAGGAGGAATCGACCTTGGCCGGGAGTGGTGCCAGTCCGGTGCCTGGGTTCATGAGGATGCGCGGTGGCTGCGCCTCGCTTTTGTTCAGCGGCAGCCCGCTGCCCGCCAGTGTGTTTTGCCTTTGGCCAAGCGGCTCGGCTGATGTCTCCTCATCGGCTTGGCCAAGCGGTTCCGGCTCCGTCTCGGCCATGTTGGAACCTTCATCCAGAGCGAACAGCACTCCCACGCCGATGACGGCTGCAAAGATGGCCGCTGCGGCGCGCAACGGATCCACCTGGTCGTTGAGCCGCTCCCAAAGCGTCGGCTTGGGCGCGGGCTCCTCGAGTCGCGTCAGCACCTGGTCGGAGAACCGGTCAAAAAAACCTTCCTCCGGTTTTTCTTTTTCCTTTGAAGCCAGCAGTTTCTGCAGCTTGTCGAATTCCTTTGGGTCGGGTTCCATCACGGTTTCAGGTAGTCGGAGAGGTGGGCCTGCAGTTGTTTGCGGGCGTAGTGCAGCCGGGTGCGGACGGTGTTGGTGTTGCAGTCCATGATTTCGCCGATCTGTTCGTGCGGCAGTCCCTGCACGTCGTGCAGCGTGACCACCAGCCTGTGGTTTGAAGACAGCTTTTGCATGGCGGCGTTCAACATTCCCTGCAGTTCGTGTCGGTCGACGTTCTGGCGCGGGGTGTCTTTTGAGACCAAGCCAAGCAGTTCCTCGCCCCGGTCCCATTCCTCGTCCATTTGGTTGATGCTCAGAATCACGCGCCGGCGCTTCGAGCGAATGAAGTTGATGGTGTTGTTGACGGCGATCCGGTAGAGCCAGGTGAAGAAGGACGAGTCGCCCTTGAACTTGTCGATCTTGCGGAAGGCCTTGATGAAGGTTTCCTGCGCCAAGTCGGCGGCGTCCTCGTGGTTCGAGGTCATGTGGTAGACGGTGGCGTAGATGCGTTCCTGATACTGCCGAACAAGAGCGTCGCAAGCCTCCATGTCCCCTTTTCGGGCGCGGCTCACGAACTCCTGCTCATTCCATTCCGGCATGGTCTCGCCACCTTTTGCCGGGGAAACGGTGGAAGGGGATTCCAGCATTTGGACTGACCCGGTACTCAACAAACACCCAGCCCCGCCGATTGTTGCGCCAAAAACAGGGTCAACTCCTCGAGCGCATCGCGGTGACCGGACTCCCGGAGCTCGCCCAGCGCGTCGCGGGCATCAGCTAGGAGAGCCTCCAATCTGGACTGGGATTGTTCCAGTGTATTGAACTCCGACAGCCAGCCGCGCAAAATGTTCAATTGGCCGGCATCCCACTTCTCGATCATCCGGCCAAGCTGCGCGGCGACATCGGGGTCGGCCTGCTCGCAAAGGAGAATCACCGGCAGCGTCGCCTTGCCGCTCGCGATGTCGGTGCCGAGCGACTTGCCGGCCTCGGCCTCGGAGCCGAACAAGTCGAGGCAGTCGTCGTAAACCTGATAGGCCGTGCCCAGCGCCATGCCGTACTCGCGCAGCGCCCGCGTCTCCCGAGGTTCAGCCCCGGCGAGCGAGGCGCCCAACTCGCAGGCGAGCGCAAACAACTCGCCGGTCTTCATCCGGAGCGTGTCGAGATACTCCGCCTGGCCAAGCTGCAGGTTGCCCTGCTGGTGGCTTTGGATGATCTCGCCGGAGCAGACCGTGCGCGTGGCGGTGGAGACGGCGCGGCAGACATCCGTGGTCGGGAACTCCGCAGCCAGCCTCAGCGCGTTCGCGAACAGGCAGTCGCCGACGAGCACCGCCGTGGTGTTGTCCCACTTGCGGGCGAGCGTCGGGCGGTTGCGCCGCAACTCTGCCCCGTCCATGATGTCGTCGTGCAGCAGCGTGGCCAGGTGCACCATCTCGATGATCACCGCGGCCTTGATGACAGAGTCGTTCCAGCCGCCGACACAATTCGCCGCCAAGCCGGTCAGCGTGGCGCGAAGCTGCTTGCCCTGGTTGGCCAGCGCGTACTCGGCGTACGGCGCGATCTCGGGATCAAACGCCGCAACCTGCCCGGCCAACTCCTGCTGCACCCCGTCGAGGAACGGCACCACCGACAAGGCGATCTCCGACCATTCGGCGGTTGTCTCTTGGGTGATGGGGGCGTCCGGAAGCGGGGACGTTTGGGTTCCGGCTGTTAACATTCCTGAAAAAAGCTACCGATTTGCCGCCGCCGAGTCAATCGCCGCCCGCTTGGCCAAGTCGGCGGTAATGGATGACGTCGAAATCGCCCGACTCGCGGAGCGTCTCCCCGGCGTCGAACATCGGCTCGAACTCCGGGAAAAAGGCGTCGCCCTCCACCTCGTGCTTCACCACGGAGAGGTACAAATCGGAACATTGGCCAAGCGCCTGGGCGTAAACCTGCGCGCCGCCGCAGATGAAAATCGTCCGGCCGCCGAGATCGTCCGCTTGGCCAAGCGCATCGAGACTGCCGATTGTGCGGACACCGGCGATCGGCTCGTCGCTCCGCGTCAGCACAATCGTCTCGCGGCCCGGCAACGTGCGGCCGATCGACTCGAACGTCCTGCGCCCCATCACCAGCACGTGGCCCATCGTCGTCTGCTTGAACCACTCGAAGTCCTCCGGCAAATGCCACGGGATACTGTTGCCGCGACCGATCACCCGGTTCAACGACATGGCCGCGATGGCCTTGAAGGGCAGGGCGGCCATCATTCAAACCGCGATGGGCGCCTTGATCGACGGATGCGGATCGTAATGTTGCAATTCGAAGTCGTCGTAGCGGAACGAGTAAATGTCGCCCACGTCCGGGTTGAGCGTCATCCGCGGCAGCGGCCTTGGCTCGCGCGCCAGTTGCAGCTTGGCCTGGTCGAGATGATTCGAGTACAGGTGCAGGTCGCCGAACGTGTGAATGAACTCGCCCGGCTTCAGTCCGCACACCTGCGCCACCATCAGCAGCAACAGCGAGTACGACGCGATGTTGAACGGCACACCGAGAAACAGATCCGCGCTGCGCTGATACAACTGGCAGCTCAACACGCCGTCGCACACGTTGAACTGCATCAGCGCGTGGCAAGGCGTCAGCGCCATCTGGTCGAGTTCGCCGGCGTTCCACGCGCTGATAATGTGCCGCCGGCTGTCCGGGTTGTTTTTCAGCCCGTCGATCAGCCGGTCAACCTGATTCACCGAGCCGCCATCCGGTGCGCGCCAGTCGCACCATTGCGCGCCGTACACCCGGCCAAGGTCGCCGTTCTCGTCCGCCCACTCGTCCCAAATCGTCACCCCGTTGTCATTGAGATATTGGACGTTCGTGTCGCCCTTTAGGAACCACAGCAACTCGTGGATGATCGAGCGCAAATGCAGCTTTTTCGTCGTGAGTACGGGGAAAGTTTCGCCGACCGGAAACCGCGCCTGCGCCCCGAACACCGACAGCGTGCCGGTGCCGGTGCGGTCGCCCTTGGCCCTGCCCTCAGCCAAAACCAGCCGCAAAAGATCAAGATACTGAACCATGCGCGCGCAATGTAAACCACCCCCGCCCACCCGGTCGAGAGCGGGCGTCAATCGAGCGTGCGGAGCACGGCTTGGGCGGCTCGAGT
>DQOE01000059.1 GCA_015658765.1 Verrucomicrobiota bacterium
CAGTGAGTTTCGGGCTGATGAATTTGCCGCCGAACAGCGCGAGGCCAAGCAGCACACAAACGATGGCAATGGCTCGCTTGGGGAATCCGCCGCCGTTGTACAGCCACTCGATCAACAGGTGCAGCGAGGCGATCGTCCCGCAGATGATGTGCAGCATGAAGTAGCGGCCAAGCACCGCCTGGGCAATCAAGCCGTTGTAAGGCTTTGGAGCGAAGGCCGTCACTTCAGGGGTGAAAAACACCGGGACGGCGAGAAACGAAAAGCAGACCGAGCCGCCCACCCATACGGCGGCGTTGAACAGACCCATGAATCTCAGGAATCCCGGCACACCTCAATCTAACGGCACCGATGGAGCCATGCCAAGGTTGGTTTGCCCTCCACCTGGCTGGGGACTGTTTTTCCGTTGACCAAGTTTCGCAGCACACATAGGTTCCTCCGCGATGACCTCACGTATCTTTTTAACAGTGGTGGCAGGGCTTTTGACGCTTGGCCAAGCGCTCAACGCCGCCGAAGAAGGCCCGTTCACCATCAGGAAAAACGGCGAAAACTATCGCGTCGAGATCGATGGCAAGCTGTTCACCGAGTACATCCCCACGGGATACAACAAGCCGGTGCTCTACCCGGTCATCGGCCCGCACGGCATCGGCATGACGCGCAACTATCCGTTCAAGGAGGTTGAGGGCGAAGCCAAGGATCACGTGCACCATGCGTCGCTGTGGTTCACGCACGGCGAGGTCAACGGCATCAGCTTTTGGCACAACGCCAAAAACACGGGGAAGATTATTCCGGCTGAGTTGGTGCGCGCCAAGGGCGGCCGCCGCGGCTCGATCGTCTCGAAAAACAACTGGGTCGGCCCGGACGGCAAGGTCATCTGCACCGACCGGACATCGATCAGTTTTTACAAGGCGTTCGGCGGCACGTTTGTGTCGTACACTGTGACCGTTCACGCATCGGAAGGCGACGTGACTTTTGGCGACACCAAGGAGGGCAGCATGGGTATCCGCACGCATCCGAATCTCCGCCTGACCAACGGCAAGGGCGTCACAACCGCCAACGGCCATGCGCTCAACAGTGCCGGTCACAAGGACAAGGAACTCTGGGGCAAACGCGCCAAGTGGGTCGATTACTGGGGCAAGATCGGCGATCACACGGTCGGCGTTGCCATCTTCGATCACCCAGACAACCTGCGCCATCCGACCTGGTGGCACGCCCGCGACTACGGCCTCATCGCCGCCAACCCGTTCGGCATCCACAACTTCGAGGGCAAGAAAAAGGGCGTCGGCGACTTCAAGCTCAAGAAGGGCGAAGAGCAGCAGTTTCGCTACGGCATTCTTTTCCACGAGGGCGACGCCCAGGCCGCTGACATCGTCGGCTCATACGCCAAGTGGGTCGAGGCCGTCGCCGCCTACAAGGCCAGGGCTGCGGAGCAATCGGGGGAAAAGTAGCTTGGCCAAGTGCGGGTTCATATCTCGTAGTTGTCGGCTTTTTTCATCACCTTGACGCTGACGTCCTCGGCGATGACGAGGGAGTTGGCCGGCACGCTGTGGATCAGGAACACATTGCCGCCGACCGTGCTGTTCGCGCCGATGACCGTTTCGCCGCCGAGGATGGTCGCGCCGGGATAAATCGTGACGTTGTCCTCGATGGTGGGATGCCGCTTGGCCCCGCGCAGTTCCTCGACGCGTGAGGTGGACTTCGCGCCCAGCGTTACGCCGTGATAAATCTTCACGTGATTGCCGATAATGGTCGTCTCGCCCACGACCGTGCCGGTGCCGTGGTCGATGAAAAAGTGCGAGCCAATGTTCGCGCCGGGATGGAGGTCGATGCCGGTCCGGCCGTGCGCCCACTCGGCCATGATGCGTGGGATGAGCGCCACGCCACGCCGGTAAAGCTGATGCGCCATCCGTTGCACCGCGATCGTCTCGACAAACGGATAGGCCACCACAACCTCCTCATGGCTGAGTGCGGCGGGGTCGCCGGCGTAAGCGGCCTCGACGTCGGTCTTGAGCATTTCACGGATCGCGGGGAAGCTGCCGAGAAACTCAGCCGTAATCTCGCGGGCCAACGGCCGTGGCTTGGCCGCACTTTCGCCGGGCGGCCTGTACTCGATGCTCTTCGTAATCTCGTCCTCGAGCCGGCCGCTGACGCTGTCCATCAACGTCGAAATCTCGACCCTCAACTCGGAGGTCTGAATCGGTTTCTCGTCAAAAAAACCGGGCAGCAGCAGCCGCAACAAGTCGGTGGTGATCGATGCGATGGCGAACTTGGACGGCAGGTTGCCGCCGTCCAAATGGTTGATGCCGCCCACCTTCGCGTAGGAGGCGATCAGGTCATTGGTCAACTGGGTGATGCTTTCGCTCACGCCCGAAGTATCGGCAAATCCGCCAAAATGGCAAGAGGTCACGAGTCGTCACCGATCCAAGCTAACAACGCGCTCCAAAGTCAGGCACGAACTTGGCTTCCAGCCAAGGCTGCCGTAAGTTGCGCGCCGCGCCGATGGCCAAGTCGAGTCGAGAACATGTGTACGGATTGAACCCCGCCTTTGAGGTGTTGCGGGCGGGGAAGCGCCGCGTGTACACGGCTCACTTGAACGAAGGCATGCGCGACAACACGCGTATGAAAAAGTTGCTCGGCGTTTTGGAGCGCGGCAACGTCGAGATCGAGTGGACGGACAAGGGCCGCCTGATGCAGATCTCCGGCAGCCGGGATCATCAGGGCGTCGTGCTCAAGACATCGCTTTATCCGTACGCCGAGTTTGACGAGTTGCTCGGCGTGCCGCGCATGCTGATGCTCGACAACGTCGAGGATCCTCACAACGTCGGCGCGATCCTGCGCAGCGCCGAGGTGTTCGGCTTCACCTCCGTTTGTCTGCCGAAAAAGGGCGTGCCGGAAATCTACCCGTCGGTGGTCAAGGTCAGCGCCGGTGCGACGGAGTTCATGAAAATCTGCCGCAGCGACTCCGCCAACGGCTACGCCCGCAAAGCCGCCGAGGCCGGCTACCGCATCGCCGCACTGGACATGGCCGGCAAATCGTCGCTGCAGGCACTCGCCGCGGCCAAGCCGGAAAAACTGCTGCTCGTGATCGGCGGGGAGGATCGCTCCGTCGGCCAGTTCATCCTCAACATGGCCGACGACGTGGTGGGCATCACCCAGCGCGGCCGCATCAATTCACTCAACGCCTCCGTCGCCGCCGGCATCGCCATGTTCGCCCTTGGCCAACCGGAGTAGCTCACTATAATCCGGCCGTGGTTCATACTGGAATTGGATACGATGTGCATCGCCTCCTGGAGGGGCGGCCGCTTTGGCTTGGTGGCGTGGAGATCGAGCATGACATGGGGCTCGACGGTCACTCCGATGCCGATGTGCTGATGCACGCGATCTGTGACGCGGTGCTTGGGGCGCTTGGTCAAGGCGACATCGGCAGTTTTTTCCCACCCAGCGAACCGCAGTGGAAGGATGCGCCGAGCCGGATTTTTCTCGAGAAAGCCGCTGAACTGGTGGCGGAAGCCGACGGCAAGATCGTAAACATCGACGCCACGCTGATCGCCGAGGCTCCTAAAATCCTGCCGCATGTGCCGGCGATGAAAGTTGCGGTCGCCCAAGCGCTGTACATTTCGCCGGACCAAGTTGGCATCAAGGCGACGACGAACGAGCTGCTTGGGTTCCTCGGGCGCGGGGAGGGCATGGCGGCGATGGCGGTCGCGGGCGTGAACCTGCCGGACTGACATGGGGGCCAAGGGGGAGATCAACTGGAAGCGGCGCGACGAGTACGGCGAGCGGATTGAGTGCTACGCCCGCAACGAGCGCGGCGTGTGGAAATTTTTCCGGCGCGAACGGCGCTTTGAAAACTGGGAGGAGTATCCCGACCCGGCGTTCGAGGACTGGATGGAACTGCTCGACAGCGTCCGGCGGCGCATCCCGAGGCGCAAGATGGAGCCGGCTGACGAGAGCCGGTTGGTTCGCACGATCAAGGAGAAGTTTCCGGATCAAAAAAACCAGGTTTGATCCGACATCAAATATCGACATCCTCGGGGCGAACCTCGAGACATTCGTCCTGATCCTCCCACGCCACCGCCGGGTAAATCTCGAGCAGCGCCGGGGCCAGTTGGGTACCCGCCTGGGCCAGCAGTTTTTCCGCGGATTGTGCCGCCAACTCGAACAGCGTGTCGTAGTCGGGCGGCAGCTTTTTACCGTCCTCCTCCCAGTGCGCGACGGAGTGCGCCTTGTCGTAACAAGCCGACCATGTGTCGAGTTCCTGCCTTATTTCATCCGGCAGATCATCGAGTTTCACGCACGTTTCGCCGCAGTGTTTGCAGACCAAGCCGACGTCGTACACGTCCCGGGAGAGCGTCGGCAACAGCGGTGCCCGGCAACACTCGGAGGCGGTGTAGTCTGCGGGGATGATCGCCATGCCCTTGAGCCAGATTTGGCGGTCGTGCGCCGCGTGCGCCGCCAACTCGTAGGCCAGCATCAGCGGATGGGAGAGCCGCCAGGCTTGGCCGGAGAATTGGCCCAGCGTCTGCGCCATCCAGCGCGCGAGCGTCAGGTCGTCCATCTCCATGAACACTTGGCTGTATCCCTTCCACAACTGGTCGTGATTGTCTGTCAACTCGCGAGCCATCGGTCGCGGACTCTACGGCTTGGCTTGGCCCAGCGAAAGGCAAACCGACGGCCGGCTTGGCCAAGCGCGAGGTTGCCGGTACAACTGCCGCAGTGTCCGAGTTTGCGACAGATCCCCTTGGCCAACAGGTGGCGGCGCTGCCCGGTGTCGGCGGTGAGCGCGCGACGCGCCTGGCCAAGCTCGGCATCCGCACCGTCGCCGACCTGTTGTGGCACGGGCCAAGGCGCTACGAGGACCGCAACCAGCCGCACGAGGTCAAGGCCTTGGCCAAGGGCGACGATGCCACCGTCGCCGGGCCGATCGTCGCGGCGGGCGTCAAGCGGATGCGTTTTGGCAAGAGCCTGTTCGAGTTCATCATCGACGACGGCACGGCGCGGCTGCATTGCCGCTGGTGGAACATGCCGTACATGGAGCGCTACTACAAAACCGGCGACTTCGTCCATGTCCACGGCAAACTCAAGGCGGAGAAACCGCGCACGATGGATCACCCCGAGGCGGAGGTATCCGAGGAGGGCGAGGAGTTCATCCACCTCAAGCGCATCGTGCCGGTGTACCGGTTGACCGACGGCATCAAGCAACGCTGGCTGCGCGGCGCGATGTGGCGCGTCGTTGAGCAGTTCGCCGACGACGTACCCAACACTAACGCCGAACTGTTGGCCGGCGACGACAGTCATTGGCTGCCGCTGGCGGAGGCGTTCAAGGCGGTGCATTTTCCCGGCGACCTCGGGCAAACCGAGCTGGCTCGCGAGCGGTTGGCGCTGGAGGAGTTCATCCGGTTTCAGCGGCAGATCCGCGAGAGGCGAAAGACATTTCAGGCCAAGGTCAAGGCGTTGGAATGCTCCGGCGATGACCGGTTGGTGAAGCCTTTTTTGGCCGGCTTGGGCTTTGAGTTTACCGGTGCGCAGCAGCGCGCGTGGGACGAGATCGCCCGCGACATGGCCGGCTCGTATCCGATGCGCCGGCTGCTGCAGGGCGACGTCGGCTCCGGCAAAACCGCCGTCGCCGCCTGCGCCGCGCTGCGAGCCGTCGAGAGCGGTTTCAGCGTGGTCGTGCTCGCGCCGACGGAGATTTTGGCCGAGCAACATTATCGTGTTTTCGGCAAATGGCTTGAGCCGCTCGGCATCCCCGTGCACCTGCACACCGGCGCCAGGAAAACAATGAGCGACCCCGGCCAGGTCGAGTTGAGCATGGGAAACAACGAGTTGCCGCCGCTCGTCATCGGCACGCACGCGCTCGTCGAGGAGAAGTTTGCGCTCGAGAACATCGGGCTGGCGATAATCGACGAGCAACACAAGTTCGGTGTCGAGCAGCGAAAAAAGCTCGTTCGCAAGGGGCAGTATCCGCACGTGCTCGTGATGACCGCCACGCCGATACCGCGCACGCTTGGCCTGACCGTTTACGGCGACCTCGACATCTCGCTGATCGACGAGTTGCCGCCGGGCCGCGGCCCGGTGCGCACGCACGTCCGCAAGCCGGAGAGCCTGCCCAAGGTGTGGGGCTTCATCCGCGACAAACTGGCCGAGGGCAGGCAGGCGTACGTCGTTTATCCGCGCGTCGATGACGAGGGCGGCGGCAGCCTCAAGGCGGTCAACCAGGAACTCGAGACCGTGCGGGAACAACTCGCACCGCACGCCGTTGGCCTGCTGCACGGCCGGCTGAAGTCCGCCGAGAAAGAGCAGGTCATCACCGGTTTTCTCGCCGGGAAAATCAAGGTGCTGCTGGCGACGAGCGTGATCGAGGTCGGCGTCGATATTCCCAACGCGACGATCATGCTCATCGAGAACGCCGACCGCTTCGGCTTGGCGCAATTGCACCAGTTGCGCGGTCGGATCGGCCGGGGCGCGCACGAGTCGCACTGCATCCTCGTCGCCGATGAAGTGACCGACGACGGCCGGCGGCGGCTCGACGTGATGGAAAAAGGCGGCGACGGATTTGAGCTGGCCGAGGAGGATTTGCGGCAGCGCGGCCCGGGCGAGCTGCTCGGCCAGGCGCAGAGCGGCCTGCCGGATTTCAAGTTCGGCAACCTCATCGACGACTGGCGCTTGATCCAAAAAGCCCGCGACCTCGTCGCCCGCGAACCCGCCGATTAACCGCCGAAAAGGCGGACGAAATTTTCCTCCACGCGCTTGGCCAAGTCGTCGGGCGCTTGGCCAAGCAACTCGGCGGTGGCCTCGTACACGGCGGCGATGTTGGCCGGATGGTTGACCGCCTGGCCAAGCGGGTGGGTGACTCGGTTCTCCGGCGGCGCTTGGTCGGGGGCGTCGGTTTCGATGAGCAGTCGGTCGGTCGGCACTTGGCGGAAGGCGTCGCGCTGGCGGGTTTTGCGCTCGTGCGCGAAGGCGCCGGGGAAGCTGAAGTACGCGCCGAGCTTGGCCAACGGCTCAACCATTTCCGCCGGGCCACCGTAGCTGTGCAGCAGAAAACCGCGCTTGGGCAGCGGGCCGTCGCGGAGCAACTCATGCAGCCGTCCCCACGTTTTTAGGCAGTGAATGCTCGCCGGGAGATCGCGCTCGGCGGCGAGGCAAAGTTGGGCGGTGAAAACTTCCTCCTGCCCGTCGTAGCCCAAGCCGGGTTTCCAGCGGTCGAGCCCAAACTCGCCAACGGTGGCGGGGCAGTCGTCGAGTTGCTGCCCGAGCTTGGCCAGCCATTCCGGCGAGCGCTCGTGAACAAACCACGGATGCAGCCCGAAGCTCGGCAGCACGCAGTCGTGGCGCTTGGCCAAGGCAGCGACCGCCGGCCAGTCGCTTTCGCAAGTGCCGTTGACGACCATTCGTGACAGGCTAACGGCGGTGCAATCGGCTATCAGCTCGTCCTGCTGCCCGCCAAACCGCGCGTCCTGCAAATGGTTGTGCGCGTCGAACAATCGCATCGAGGTCGGTGGCTAGTCGTTGAAGCGGAGCCGGAAGAATTGCGCATGGCCCAGCTTGGTTGCGATGGGGAATTCCAGCAACGCGGTGTCGCTCGGCACGCGCCCAGCCAAGCTCCACGACAGCAGGTCGTTGGTTGTCTCGACGATGGCCGTCGAGCCGTTTGGCAACTCAGTGGTCAGCGTGAACTGGCTTTCGTCTAAACCAATCTTGAGCCGGACGGCGGCTTGTTTGCGCTTTTGCCGGTACTTGCCATCGGGGAGTCGGGTGGAGAGGTGGTACTTTGGATCGGTGAGAATCTTGACAACGGCCTTGTCCTTGGCACGGAGTTTTTCCGGCGTGTTGAGTTTCCACTCGTGCTCAATGTTTTCGCCCCGGCCCTTGAAAGCCTGTCCGTCGAGCAGGCTGGTGAGCGCCCAGTAAACGTACTCGGTGATTTGGCAGCCGTAGTCGCAGGTGCGGTCGTCGTAGGAGTACCA
>DQOE01000262.1 GCA_015658765.1 Verrucomicrobiota bacterium
GGGCGTTGACGTGCTTCCGGCGGAACCGGCGCGGGCCGACGAGCCACTGATTCAACTTTGGCGCGACGCTGATGAATCGAATGTTAATTTGATCCTCACGCCGCACACGGCGTTTTACTCCGTCGAGGGCTTGCTGGAGATGCGCACCAAGGCGGCGGAGGAGATTGTCCGGGCATTGCGCGGCGCGAAGCTGATCAACTGCGTGAACGCCCAGTGGCTGCCGGAGGAAATGCGCGACAGGGTTTTGGTTGGGACACCTCCAACGGTCTGATACGCTGCGCCGCCGTGGGAATTGATCCATCACAACTGGCAACCGGTGCGGCCATGTGGATGTGCCTCGTCGCACTGCTTTCTTTTCATGAGTACGGCCACGCTTGGGCGGCGCACAAGTGCGGCGACGATACCGCACGGGTAATGGGTCGTATGACCATCAACCCGATCGTGCATATCGATCCGATCGGCACGGTACTGATTCCGCTGGCGATCTTTTTTTTCACTCCCGGCATCTATATTTTTGGCTGGGCCAAGCCGGTGCCAGTCAACCCAAGCAATTACGGCAACCGCAAACGTGATGATATTTTCGTCTCGATGGCCGGCCCGGCGATGAACGTGATTTTGGCCGTCGGCATCATGGCGGTGTATCGCTTGGCCATCGAGTTGCCGATCAATACCGGGCCGGATGCGGTCGTTCACCAGCTGGGGTTGGTCGCTTATATCAGCATGATTTTGTGCGTGTTCAACCTGATCCCGATCCCGCCGCTGGACGGATCACACGTGTTGCGGCAAGTCATTGGCATGAGTGAGGAAACCTATATGCAGATTGCACAATACGGTTTCATCATTCTGCTGCTCGCAATCAATTTGTTTCCGCAGTTGTTCCAAATTGTCGGTTCCGTTTCCTTAGGGGCGATTCAGTTGTTCCAGAAGATTCTCATGTTTTAGAGGATGAAAAAAAAGCCGGAGAAAACGTTTGCGCAGCTTGGCTATCCCGGGCGGTTGGTTGCCGTCGAGGGGATCGATGGCTCGGGCAAGTCAACGCAACTCTACCTTCTTAAGCGCTGGTTGGAGTTGCAGGGGCTCAAGGTGTTTTTCAGTGAGTGGAATTCGTCCGAGTTGGTCAAGAGTGCCACACGCCGAGGAAAGGCTGAGCGACTGCTCACGCCGACGACCTTCAGCCTGATCCACGCCACCGACTTTGCCGATCGCTACGAGCGACAGCTCGTGCCTCTGCTCAAGGCCGGATACATAGTGCTTTGTGACCGGTACAAGTTTACGGCGTTCGCGCGCGACACGGTTCGGGGGTGTTCAACAGATTGGGTGCGGCGGCTTTACAGCTTTGCTGCTCTGCCCGATTTGACATTTTTTTTCAAGGCGCCACTGGACGTGTCGCTGGGCAGGATTCTCCGGGGTCGGCCGCAGCTAAAGTACCATGAGGCCGGGATGGATCTTGGCCTGTCGAGCGATATCGAGGAAAGTTTCAAGCTCTTTCAGGGCCGGTTGCTTAAGGTCTATTCCGTTATGAAGAGCGAGTTTGGACTGATTCAAATCAACGCCAATCAGCCAATCGAAAAACAGCAGGAACAGGTGCGCCAACGGTTGGCCGGATCAATCGATCTTGGCCAATACGAACTCGATAAATTATCATGACGCCCAAGCGCAAACCCGCCGGCAATCGAAAAGCCACCTCGCGAGTGAAATCGCCGAAGCCACTGGCCAAATACTTCATTGGGCACTCACTGCCGGGGGTCAAGCCCGGCGAGTTGACTGGTCGGTTGATCGTCATCGAGGGAGCCGACGGTTCGGGGCGTTCGACGCAGATCCGGCGTCTGGTCGATTGGCTTGAGGCCAGCGGCCACGCCACAACGCAGGTCGGACTCAAGCGCTCGAACCTTGCCAGCGAGGAACTCGAGAGTGCGAAGAACGGGAACATTCTCAACCGCACTACGCTGAGCCTGTTTTACGCGACCGACTTTGCGGATCAACTGGAAAACATCATCATCCCGTCGCTGCGTGCCGGGTTCATCGTGCTGGCAGACCGGTACATTTACACGCTCATGGCGAGGGACATGGTGCGCGGGCTCGACGAGGACTGGGTGAAGAGCCTCTACAGCATCGCGATCAAGCCGGACGCGGTGTTTTACCTCAAGCTGCCGCCGGAGAAACTGATCCAGCGCAACCTCATGAAAAACCACACGCTCGACTACTGGGAAAGCGGCATGGACCTCGGGCTGTCCCTCGACATGTTTGACAGTTTTGTCCAGTACCAGCAGTTGATGGCTAACAAGTTCGACGAATTCCGCAAGTTGTGGGAGTACACCACCATCGACGCCGATCAGTCGATGAATGGGCTCAACCGCGAGTTGCGTCGCAATGTCGAGGGTGTCCTTGGATAGCAGCCCAGACATCCCATGGAGGAATATTACATCGGAGTGGACCTTGGCGGCACAAAGATACTCGCCGGAGTTTTTGGCACCGATTACCACTGTCTTGCCACTGAAAAAACCAAGACCAAGCCGGAGGGAGGCTACGACGCCGTTTGCGGCCGGATCGTCAAAACCGTCCGCGCCGCCGCCGAGTCAGCCGGCATCGACCCGGCAAAGGCCAGCGGTGTGGGCATCGGCGCGCCCGGCTCGATCAGCAGCGACGAGTCGCACGTGTTGTTTGCCCCGAACCTCGATTGGCGTGACGTCGCGCTCAAGGCCGACCTCGAGGCGCAACTTGGCTGCCCCGTCTGGCTCGGCAACGACTGCAACGTGGCCGCAACCGGCATTCACCGGCTCGAGCTCGAGGCCAAGCCGAACGACATGGTCAGCATTTTTCTCGGCACCGGCATCGGCGCGGGCATCATCACCAACGGCGTGTTCCTGACCGGCGCCACCCGGGCGGCCGGCGAGGTGGGGCACATGGTGCTCGACCCGGACGGGCCGGTTTGCGGTTGCGGCACGAGCGGCTGTTTTGAGGCGCTCGCCAGCCGCACGGCGATTTTTAACAGGGTTAAGTCGGCCGTGAACGACGGCGGCGAACTCACTCAATTGATGGAGGCCGACGATCCTTCCGTGACCCGGATTCGCAGCGGCAAACTCCGGCGCGCCGTCGAGGCCGGCGACAAACTGGCCACGGCCGTGCTCGACGAGACCTGTTTTTACACCGGCCTCGCCATCGCCAACCTCTGCAACCTGCTCAACCCGGAAGTGGTCGCGCTTGGCGGCGGACTCATCGAGCAGTTGCACACCGTCATGTTGCCGAAAATCCGCGACGCCGCGCTGGGCCGCATCATGCCCGGCGCACGGCAGGTGCGCATCATGGCCACCACCCTCGGCGATGCCGCCGGCATTACCGGTGCCGCCATCCTCGCCCACGACCACACTTGAGCATCCCATGCGGCGCGGCGTCATCGACATCGGTACCAACTCGGTGAAACTGCTTATCGCCGACCTGCGCGGCGACGAGATTTTGCCGCATCTCGAAACCAGCCGCCAAACCCGACTTGGCCGCGGCCTCTACTCCAGCGGCAAACTCCAGGCCGAACCGATCCAGGCCACCGTCGCCGCGGTGAACGAGCTGCTCGCCTTGGCCAAGGCGAACGACTGCAGCGACACGCGAATCATCGCCACCAGCGCCGTACGCGACTCGAGCAACCCGGCTGAGTTGCTCGACGCGTTTGGCCAGGCGGTGGACGTGCTCAGCGGCGACAACGAGGCGCGGCTCGTGTTCGCCGGCGTCATGGGCTGTCCGCGCTTGGCCAAGTCGCCGACGCTCGTGATCGACATCGGCGGCGGCAGCACCGAGTTCATCGTCGGCGACGCGGGCGGGATGCGTTTTTACACGAGCATCCCGCTTGGCTCGGTGCGTTTGATGGAGCGTCACGCCGTTTCCGATCCGCCGGCGGGAGGTGAACTGGAAACCGTGTGCAAATCGATCGACCAAGCCTTGAGCGAAACATCGCTGCCGGGCTTGCGTGGGCAACTCAACGCGCCTGGCCAAGCGCAGCAGTTTACAATGATCGGCTCAGGCGGCATGGCCGGTATCCTCGCCAAGATGGAACTGGCCGACGACGCTTACGACCGGGAGCGGATGGAGGCCGTCGAGTTGCCGCTTGATCGGGTAACGGCTTGGCGCGA
>DQOE01000232.1 GCA_015658765.1 Verrucomicrobiota bacterium
AAGGCAGAGCAAAGCCAGAAGCGTGCAAAACCGGGAAAATCGATGCATCAAACCCACCACCATGATCATACCGCCCGAGGGCAGATTAAGTTACTGTTACCGTGGAAAAAACGTAACACCGGATCGCAGACAGCGTCCGTTTGCAACCCGGTTTCTTCAAGACAAATCGCCGGGGCAAATCCTGGCTGGGGCGTTGCTTTGCGGCCGGACGCTGGTAGGTTCGTCCGCATGATGCTGCACCCGTCGTTACTCCTGGTCGTCTCCGCCATCCTCGGAGCCGCCTCGCCCGTCACGGCGGCGGAGTCCACCGTGCGCCTCACCCGCGTGCCCGGCCACGGTGTCCAGCCCAAGGCCGTGCTGGATCACAAAGGCACGCTGCACCTGGTTTACCTCGCCGGCGACGCCGGCGGCTCGGATGTTTTTTACACCCGGCGAAAGGCGGGCGACTCCGCATTCGCCAAGCCGCTTCGGGTCAACAATAGCCCCGGCAGCGCGGTGGCGATGGGCACCATCCGGGGCGCAAAGCTCGCGCTTGGCCAAGCGGGCCGCGTGCACGTGGCATGGAACGGTTCGCACAAGACGGGCAAACACGGCCACGGCGCGCCGATGTTTTACACGCGGCTGAAACAGGACGGCAGCGGCTTCGAGCAGGAACGCAATCTCATGACCCACACCCGCGCGCTCGACGGCGGCGGCGCGGTGGTCGCCGATGCCAACGGCAACGTGCAGGTGGTTTGGCACGCCGCACCACTGGACGCCAAGCGTGGGGAAGATGCCCGGGGCGTTTACGTGACCAAGTCGTCCGACCACGGCAAGACGTTTGCCCGCGAGGTGAGCATCAATCCCCTGCCCGGCACGTGCGGCTGCTGCGGGCTCGACGCCTTCCTCGACCGGGACGGCCGACTGCTGACCCTCTACCGTGGCGTCCGCGATGCCCAACGCGACATGATGCTGCTCGTCGGCAACCAACCGGCCGCCGCCAAGTCGCTCGTCGTCGGCCCGTGGGAGATTCGCACCTGCCCGATGAGCGCGGCGACGTTTGCCCAAACCCGCGGAGGCATCGCCGGCGCGTGGGAGGCCAAGGGCAACATCCACCTTGGCTGGTTCGGCACCGGCAAACCGTCCGTGAAAAACAGCACCCTCATCCATCGCCAAGCCCACCAGCGGCACCCTTCCATCGCCGCCAACGCCGACGGCTCGATGCTGGTTGCGTGGTCGGAAAACACCGGCTGGAAAAAAGGCGGCGGCCTCGCCTGGCACATCTACGACGCCGATGCCAAGCCGACCGACCAACAGGGCCAGCGCCCCCACGGCGTGCCCAAGTGGAGCTTCACCGCCGCCGTCGCCCACCCGGACGGCTCGTTCGAGATCCTGCACTGACCCCGCTTGGCCAGGCGGCATCGGGGAGTTTTCATCAAAAAAACTTGCTTCGCCGGTGGCCAAGCGCGGACAGTCGGCGCATGGATCAACCGGATCAATTACGGGAACTCTTTCGGATGCAGCAGTCGCTCAACGAGCGGATCGGCGTGCAGACCGACGGGATGAGCGACGAGCAGAAAACCGAGTGGGTGCTCAACTACTGCCGCGCCATGGGCCAGGAAATCGCCGAGTTGACCGACAGCGTGCCATGGAAGTGGTGGGCCAAGTACCAGAAACTCGACGAGCAAAACGCCCGCGTCGAGGTCGTCGATTTGTTCCATTTTCTCATCAGCCTTGCGCAGGTGCTCGGCATGAGCGCCGACGATGTCTTCGCCGCATACGTGAAGAAAAACGAAGTCAACTTCCAGCGGCAGGACAGCGGCTACACCGAAAAGAACGAGGACGACTCACGCCACATTTAAGGCCGCACCGCCCATGAGCGACCCCAGCGCTGACATAGCCAAGGTACTGATTTCCGAGGAGGAAATCCGGCGGCGCGTAGGGGAGTTGGCGGCGCAGGTGCAGTCGGACTTCGCCGGGCGCGACCTCGTCGTGGTCGGGCTGCTCACCGGGACGCTGATGTTTCTCGCCGACCTCGTGCGCGAAATCGACCTGCCGCTGCGGCTCGACTTCATCGGCGTGTCCAGCTACGGCGACGGCACCGAGTCGCGCGAACTCGTGTTCACCAAGGAATTGAAACTCGACGTGGCCAACCGCGACGTGCTGCTCGTGGACGACATCCTCGACACCGGCAAAACCCTCCGCGCCGTCATCAACAAGCTGGGGGGAATGACCCCTCGCCAGGTTCGCACTTGCGTCCTGCTCTCCAAAAAAGCGCGACGCGAATACGACATCCCCGCCGACTACATCGGCTTCGAAATCCCGGACGAGTTCGTCGTCGGCTATGGCCTCGATTACGCGGAAAAATACCGCAATCTGCCACACATCGGTGTGCTGAAACCGGAGTTGTACTCTTGAAAGTCTTGGTGAAATTCTGGTCCTATTTCCGAGACCACACCGGTTGCGCCGAAACGGCACTCGAACTAGCCAAAGGCACCACACTCGGCGAGACACACGCGGCAGTGCTCGACGAATTTCCAAAACTAGCCGGTTCAAAAAACAGCACCCTCAAGGCCGTTGGCCTGGAATATGAAGATGACGACTTCGTGCTCAGCGACGGCGATGAGGTTTCGTTTTTCCCGCCGGTACAGGGAGGTTGACTGATGAAAACGGAACTAACCATTTCAACTGGCGCAATCGACGAGGCGGCCTTGGCCAAGTGTCGGGAGATGGGCAAAGGCATGGGAGCAGTGATTTGCTTCTCGGGCGTGGTGCGCGAAATCGAAGGTGATGCCCCTATCACCGCGATCGATTATGAGGCCCATGAGCAAATGGCCCGCCACCAATTCGCCCTGATCTTCGACGCCGTCGAAAAAAGTTGGCCGGTGGAGTCGGTGCGCTTGGTTCATCGGCTCGGCGTGGTGCCGGTGAACGAGCCGTCGCTGTGGGTGGAAGTGACCGCGCCGCACCGTGCGGAGGCATTCGATGCCTGCCAGTTCGTCATCGACGAGATGAAACAAAAAGTGCCGATCTGGAAAAAGCCGATCCCGGCCTAGCCCAGTACCTCGCGTGCCCAGGCGAGGGCTTGTTCGCGGGTGGTGAGTTCGCCGGCGAGTTGGCGGTTGCGGATGTCGCTGAGCAGCCTGCCCAGTTCCGCCCCCGGCGCTTGGCCAAGCGCGATCAGGTCGCCGCCATCGACCAGCGGTTTTTGCAACTCCGGCTGGTCTTGGAACTCGGCGAGCTTGGACTCCAGAAACTCGGCGTTGTCGAGCTTGCCGGAGGAGGCTAGGCTGTCGAGCCGGTGCAACGTGAGCTCGACCGGGAAGGTCGGGCGGAGGAACAGTTTTCGCAACGTGGCGGGGCGCATTTGTTGCGCGTCCTTCAACTGCATGTGATGGCGCACGCAGGTTTTCACCACAGCGCTGTTGGCCTTGGGGAAGCGCAGGCGGTTCATGATTTCCAGCGTCATGACGGCTCCGACTTTTTCGTGACCCAAAAAACGGATGCGCCCCTCGTCGCGGCTCTGTGTCGCCGGCTTGGCGATGTCGTGCATCAGCACCGACCAAACAAGTGTCGTGCCGGCGTCGGCCGGCAGTTGGCCGAGCATGAAGCGAATGTGGGTGAACACATCGCCCTCTGGATGATATTCCTGCGGCTGCTCGCAACCGATGGTGGCGGCCAGCTCCGGCAGCACCTCGCGCAGCAGCCGGCTCTCGTGCAGCAGGTCGAGCCCGCGCGCGGCGTGCGGCGGGCGGAACAGTTTCAGCAACTCATCGCGGATGCGCTCGGCGCTCACTTCGCGGATGGCGGCGGCGTGTTGCTGCACGGCGGCGAACGTCGCCGGGGCGATCTCGAACCCAAGCTGCGCGGCGAAGCGCACGGCGCGGAGCAGCCGCAGCCGGTCCTCGCCGAAGCGTTTTGCCGGGGCGCCGATGGTGCGGATGCACCGGGCCTCGAGGTCGGCCCGGCCGCCGACCCAGTCGTGCATCTCGTCGGCGAGCGGGTCGTAAAACAGGCCGTTGATGGTGAAGTCGCGCCGCAGGGCATCCTCGCGCGCGTCGGTGAATCGCACGCTGCCGGGGCGCCGGCCGTCGGTGTAGTCGCCCTCGGCGCGGAAGGTGGCCACCTGATATTCGTGGCCGGCCTCGAGCACCATGATCACGCCGTACTGTTTGCCGACCGGGATGGTTTTGCGGAACAGTTGCTCGATTTCATCCGGCGTGGCGTCGGTGGCGATGTCGTAGTCGGTCGGCGCTTGGCCAAGCCGGTCGTCACGCACGCAGCCACCCACCCAATACGCCTGAAACCCCGCCCCGGCGAGGCGCTTGACCAAGCCGTGCGCGCCGGCCTTGAGGCTGTCGGGGCTGGGCTGGATTTTTGGGTTCATGGCTGGGCCACTCGGGCCGTTGGGCCAGTTTTCCCCGAAAACCAACCGCGGGCAAGCCACGGAAAATGCTGGCGGCGGTGCGGTTTGATGTAATTCTTAAAATTTCTTTCCCGACTTTGGTAGCTCGATTACGCTCCCGCGCGTGCCGACCAAGCGCAAGACTGGCGAGAAGATGCTGCGAGGCATCCCCGTATCGCAGGGGGTGAGCCGCAGCCGTGTCGTGGTGTTGGACCGCACGCGGATCGACCCGGCGAAGTGGGGCATCCTCGAGTCTGACCCGGCCGGGGAGGAGGATCGGCTCCAGGCGTCCCTGGTGGAAACGCGCCGGCAAATCCTCGCCGTGCAGGAGCGGTTGCGCGAGGCGATGGGCGCCAAGGAGGCGCAGATTTTCGACGCGCACCTGCTGGTGCTGGAGGACCCGATGCTGATTGAGGAGGCGACGCGGTTCATCCGGGAGGACTTGGTCACGGCCGAGTTCGCGTTCCACGAGGCATCGGAAAAATATGCCGAGGCGCTGGGCAAGGTGGATGACTCCTACCTGAGCGAACGGGCCGCCGACATTCGCGACGTGGCGCAGCGGGTGCTGGCCGACCTGATGGGCCAAGCGCTGTGCACCGGCCTGACCGACCTGACCGAGCCGTGCGTGGTGGTGGCCCACGACCTGACGCCGTCCGACACGGCGATGATGGATCCGGCGATGGTGCTGGGGTTCGTCACCGAGGTTGGCAGCCGCACGTCACACACGGCCATCCTTGCGCGTTCGCTGCGCATCCCGGCGGTGCTCGGGCTGGGCGAGGCGATCAGCGAGTTGCACACCGGCGAGTCGGTGCTGCTCGACGGCTTCAACGGCTTCGTCGTCATTGATCCATCGGAGCAGACGCTCTTCGAGTACGGCCAACTGGTCGACCGGCATACCTCGATCGAGGAGAGCCTCGAGGTGATCCACGACGACGCGGCCGAGACGCGGGACGGCCACCGGATCATTCTCTCAGCCAACATCGAGCGCGCGGCCGATGTCGAGAGCGTTCTCCAGTGCGGCGCGATCGGTGTTGGCCTGTTTCGCACCGAGTTTTTGTTCATCAACCGAGGCGACCTGCCGGGTGAGGAGGAACAGTTTGCGGCATACCGCCAGGTAACCGAGTCGCTCGCACCGGACCCGGTGATCATCCGCACGCTCGATCTTGGCGGCGACAAGCTGCTCTCGCACGTGAACGTGGCGGAGGAGATGAACCCGTTCCTCGGATGGCGCGCCATCCGACTGTGCCTCCAGGAGAAGGACCTGTTCCGCACGCAGCTCCGCGCCATTCTGCGGGCGAGCGTCTTTGGCAACCTGAAAATCATGTACCCGATGATCTCCGGCGTGGAGGAACTCGAGGCCGCAAACGTGTTGCTCGACGAATGCCGCGGGCAACTGCGCGCCGAAGGGGTGGCGTTCGCCGAGGACGTTGAGATCGGGGTAATGATCGAGACGCCATCGGCGGCGATGATCGCCGACAGCCTGGCCAGGCGCGTAAAGTTTTTCAGCATCGGCACCAACGACCTCATCCAGTACGCGTTGGCGGTGGATCGGTTGAACGAGAAGATCGCCCACCTCTACGAGCCGACGCACCCCGGCATCCTGCGCCTGATCAAGGCGACGGTGGACGCTGGCCAGGCGCACGGCATCTGGACCGGCATCTGCGGCGAGATGGCTGGCGACCTCGCCGCCGTGCCGCTGTTGCTGGGACTGGGCGTGTCCGAGTTGAGCGTGACCCCCTCGATGGTGCCGCGAGTGAAGATGCTCATCCGCAGCATCGAAATGTCGGAGGCACGGAAACTGGCGGAGTTTGCGCTGGACAGCGATTCGCCGAAGGAAATCCTCGCGCGCGCCGAGGCACTGGCCAAGGCAGCCGTGCCCAGTTTTTTTGGGGGGGCGGCGTAACGGCCACACGGTGGCGCGCTTGGCCAAGGCGCGTCACGGCTGCCACGCCTTGAACTCCGGCAGGCGGCGCACGTTGGTGAAGCGCGGATCCTTTGCCACGCGATTGTAAATGTTATCCGCCGCCGCGTTGGTGGCCCGGCGCTGCTTGTCCAGCGCAAGCGCCTTGGCCAAGGTGGCCCACGAATCCGCCGTCCTGTCCCCCTGCGAGGCCTGCACCGCCGCCAAGTCGTACCAGCCTTCCGGGCTGTCCGGCATCTTGCGGGTGAGCACCACGAGAGCTGACTCGAGTTGTTTCTGGCTGCCGAGATGGTTGAAAAACTGGGCGGCCATCAACAGGTTGGTCGTGTTGATCGTCGGCTGCTGAATGGCGTGCGCCAGCACATCGACTCCCCGTTGCGCTTGGCCAAGCTGAACGTGTGTCGTCGCCAGATCCAGCGCCAGGTCGAAGTTCCCCGGCTCGGCGGCGAGCTTGGCCTCGAGTTGCTTGAGCGCCTCCCGGGCGATCCCGTTTTGCTGCTCGGCCTTTACGCCTTGGCCAAGGTTTTGATAGACCGACGCGACGGTGAAGCGGGTGCTGATCTCGAGCCCGGGCTGCTTCACCAGCGAGTCGAGCAGCTTGAGCGCCTGCTCATCCTGCTTGAGGCGCAGGTAGATCGTGGCCAACTCGAGCGTCACCTTGGGGTCGGCGGGGTTGGCTTTGTGCCGCTGTTGCAGGCCGACGAGTTGCTGCTGTATCTGTTTCACGTCTTGATCGCTCAGGTTGAGCCCCTGCTGCGCGGCTTGGCTGCCGGTGGCCGTCGGCTTGCCCTCGAGGACGCTGTTGAACCGCTGGATGCCCTGGATCAGGTGGTGGAGCATCGGGCTATCGGGATCGAACCGCTCGTAGGTGGTGACCAGCTCAATGGCGTCATCGCGCCGGGCCTTCGCCGCCGCCTTGTCACCGGCCTGAAATTCATCGTAGCCAAGCGAGAGCAGCAACTGGGTAAAGTGCGACAGCACCTCCGGGCTGTACGGGCAAAACGCCCACGCCTGCTTGAGCGCAAAAATATATTCCCGCGTCATCCGCTCCTGTTTCTGCATCATCTCGTCGCGCTTGGTCGCGTCCGCCTCCTTGGTGATGGCGAGCTTGTAGTTGTTGATGCGCCAACGGTAGATGTCGGCGATCGAGGTTCGCAGCTTGCTGAACGATTTCTGCGCCGGTTCGTCGCGCACGAACGCCGGGTCGCCGGTGTAGCCGTCGAGATCCCAGCGCTGGTACGTCTTGATGGCCCAGTCGCCGATTTCCTTGATACTCGTGTCGTCGGTGATCCAGTTGCCAGTAAGGCGGGTCTGGTATTGCGCCCAGAATAGCCGGTCCTTGCGCATCATCTCGTCGGTGATCTCCGGCACCTCGTCGCGGTTGAGCTTCAGGATAATGCCGTACGGGGTGAGGTGCGGGTACATCCACTCCAGCGGGAAGCTGACCTCGATGAAAAAGTCGCGCTCCGGGTTTTTGTCGAACAACAGCTTGGCCAGCTTGGAGTTGATCTGCATTACCGACACCTGTCCGGCCACGGAAACCCGATCGCCGATGCGGTTGACGATCTCGCCCGGCTTGAGCGCCCCGGCTTTCTCACGGGCATCGGCCTCCTG
>DQOE01000041.1 GCA_015658765.1 Verrucomicrobiota bacterium
AAGTCGGTGCTGAAACGGTCGCAACGATCGTGCAGCCAGGCCAGGCCAAGCGCACTGATCCCGACCGCCGCCATTGCGTGCTGTCCCGCCGCCTGCCCAAGCGCGGCGGCGGCCGCCAGCGCCGACAGCCCAAGCGCGATATCAAACCACGACAAGCGGCGGACGAACCTCGGATGGGCGTTAAGCAGCGAGCCGGGGTCGTCGCGATCCGCCGTGACGACCTCCCAAGCGGTGATGTGCGAGCAGCTCATCGCGCACAACGCGCCGAAGCCAAGCACCGGCAGCAGCAAGCTTGGCCAAGCGCTTGGCGACTGCGACCAAACCAGCAGCGCGCAGCCCACCGAGAACACAAAACCGACGTGCCATTCCTTCGGCCAAAATCGGCTCCGCAGCGCCGGCCACCAATGCGTCGCCCCAAAGTGTGCCGCAGTGAAGACCAACACCACACCGCCGCCGAGCCAAGCGCGGGAGTTGAGCGTCATCACCGCGAGGACGAGCGCGACGACTAAAACCGCAGCGGAGACGCCCAGCCAGATTGGTTTCCCCCGCAGTTGAATCGCGTGCCGCGCGGTCTCCGTTTGTCCGCCCGACTCGGCGGCGTCCAGCGCGCGGTCGGCGCAGTAAACGAGCCACGTGCAGCAGAAGAGCAGCACGCGCTCGCCCCACCCCAGCGACACGTCGGCGATCCGGGCGAACTGTTCCTGCCAAATCACCGCAAGCAGCGACGAATCGAGGTTGAGCAGGTTGGGCCAAAGCCACCAAGGGGTGCGGGATGCCGGTTGCACGTCGCAGAAGTTTTAAGGCAACCCAACAAATTTGAAACGGAAAACCGGCAACGTAGTCTTTGACATTTGCGGCGGGCGCTCGTTGGATTGCCCCGCAACATGGCCGACATCTCGGTTCCCACAATTTCACTCCAATCACTGGACTCATCGGCCCACCGCTCGGACTCGGTGCGAACCATCGGCCAGGCGCTGGAGCAGTCCGGTTTTTTTATCGTCGAGGATCACGGTATCTCTGCCGATCAAATCGCCGAATGCTATCGAGTCGCCGAAACGTTTTTTACGTTGCCGGAGGAAACCAAGCATAGCTACCACCGGCCGGAGTCAAACGGCCAGCGCGGCTTCACCGAGTTCGGGCGCGAGCACGCCAAGAACAATGCCCAGCCGGACTTGAAGGAGTTTTTCCAGATCGGCCGCGAGAACAGCGACTCGCTGCCGCCCAACGTTTGGCCAAGCGAACCGACGGAGTTTCGTGAAGCGATCGGCGGATTGTATCACCAACTCGAGGGCATCGGCATGGCTCTGCTCGGCGCGTGCAGCGAGTACCTCGCCCTGGAGACGGATCATCTGCCGCGCCTCGCCGAAGGCAGCGACAGCATTTTGCGCGTGATTCACTATCCGCCGATCGAGCAAAGCGCCGACTCGGCGGCGCGCGCCTCAGCGCATCAGGATATCAACTTCATCACGCTGCTGATCCAGGCAACCGAGGGCGGGCTGGAGTTACAGGCGCCGGACGGCGACTGGGTGGCGATCGAGGCCAAGCCGAACCAATTGATCGTCGATTCATGCGACATGATGGCCAACCTGACTAACGGCCTGTTTCGCAGCACGATGCATCGCGTGGTGAATCCGCCCGACCTGGCCAGACGCCGCTTGTCGATGCCGTTTTTCATGCACCCGACGAAGGACACCGACCTGACGCCATTGCCAGCCTGCATCGAGCGCACAAGTGGTGAGGCGGATTTTCCAAGCTGGACGGCGGGAGAATTCCTGGCCAAGCGACTGTCGGAAATCGGCCTCGGTTAAAGCGGCTACTTGGCAGCGGCCTCCTCGACGAGGCTCAGCGATTCGCGGATGAGAATCCCGGCGGTTGATTCGCCGAGGCTGGTGCGGGTGACGTAATCGTAACGCTCGAAACTGTTCCAGTCCTCCTTGGTCAAAATGTAGCCCAGCGCGTCATTGGTCAGGCCAAACAGGAAATTGTGTTGCCCCTTCATTTTGCGCTTGAGGTAGTAGCCGATGTTCGGCAGCGCCTCGCCGGGGATGGTGAGAATCTGCGCGTCGCCGACATGCACCAAATTGACACGGGTGGTGATCGTTTTTTCGTCCGGCTTGGCCAGTTTCAGCGGCGACATTTTCAAGAGGGCCAACAGCATCGGCGAGTCGACTGGGAGCGTCACGTCCCGCCAAGCGCAATGAATTTTCGGGTTTTTTTGCGCGACCGAGCCACGGACAATCCGCAGCGCCTCATCGGCGAGCAGGTGGCCGATACGGCGGCACTCGTCCCAAGTTTGCACGTCTTTGCCGTCCGGCCCGCGAACGTCAGCGGTGACCATTCCCCCCTGCGCGCCGTTCATGAAAATACCGGTGCCGCCGCCGCTCGCCGCGATGCGATCATACAGCGGCCCGACCATGTCCGGACTGAGGACGCCCTGGCTCGAGCCAAGCACCTCGGGGTGGATGGCATAGTTGACCAGCGTGGCGAACGGCTTGCCGTCGCGACCGATCGCCTGCATCACGTTGCAACGCGGGTCGTACAGTTGCGGCGCGTAATAGTTGTAGGCAATCTTCCCGTTGGCCTTGCCGGTGGCGATCCGGAGCGACGCCGGTTGCAGCCCGGCGACCGCCTCGTTGATCGCCTCGGCGGCTTTGTTGCAGACGAAGTTGAGATACTCGAGATCCGCGTCGGTGCCGCCCCTGCCGTTGGGGAAGCCGTAGCAGTCGGGCGCACTGTGCGTGTGCGTCGCGCCGATCAAAATATGCGCGGCCGGAATGGACTTGACCTGCCGCCGCACGCGGTCACCCAGCACGGCGGGGAAGCCAAGGAAGTCCGTGCTGACGAACGCCACCCGCGTGCCGTCGCTCTCGATCACCATCGCCCGCACCGTGAGGTCGCCGTGTTTTTTGGTGACCGGATTGGACGGCCCAACGCCGCCGGACACCGGCAGCAACGGCTCCGGCGTGACCACCCGCACCGCTATCCCGGCGCGAAACTCCGCGTGCGCGATCGCCGCCTGGCCAAGCGCGACGGCGAACAGGACAATGAATCTGATCGTTTTCATAAGTGGAAAAGTTCCGTGAAAAACGTGACGCCGGGGAGGCAGGAATGCTACCAAGAATATTCATCAATGCCCAGCCATCCGCCGCACCCGGCCGGCTCGGGGAGCCAGCCCCGCCCGCCACAGTCGTATTCCATTGAACGAGCGACCGCCAGACGCCAGATTGGCCAGACGCCAAGTGGCTGCATCTCACGAACAGTACCTGCGGAAATCGGCCGGCCCACGGTTGATCAAGGCCAAGCCGCACCCGAGCCTGCGGATGGTCGTCGTCATACCCTGCCATGACGAGCCGGATCTTGTCGGCGCACTGGAGCGCTTGGCCAACTGCGAGCCGCCGCTTGGCCAGGCGGAGGTGATCGTTGTCATCAACGGCTCCGAAAAAGATTCGCCAGCGGTGGCCCGTCAAAATCAGGACACCCTCGGCCAAGCCACCGACTGGCTGGCCAAGCGGGGGGATCACTGGCTGCCGATCCATATGCTGCACTTGCCCGACTTGCCACCGAAACATGCCGGCGTTGGCCAAGCTCGCAAGATCGGGATGGACGAGGCGGTGCGGCGACTCGCCGACGTTGGCCAAGCGGAGGACGGACTGCTCGTCTGTTACGATGCCGACTGTCGCTGCTCGGCTAACTACTTCACCGGCATCGAGTCGCACTTTGCCTCGCTGCCGGATGCGCCCGGTTGCAGCATCCACTTCGAGCATCCGCTTGACGCCGGAGAATGGGCCGCGCTTGGCTTCGGCGATGACGCGCCCAGTCAAACGTTGTTCGACGGCATCGCCGCTTACGAACTGCACCTGCGCTATCACGTGCTGGCGCAGAAGTTCATCGGTTTCCCGTACGCCTTTCACACCATCGGCTCGGCGATGGCGGTTCGTGCATGGGCGTACGTGAAACAGGGCGGCATGAACCGCCGACAAGCCGGGGAGGATTTTTATTTCCTGCAAAAGATCAGTTGGCTTGGCCAAGTGACGGAGCTGACCGGCGTCACTGTTCACCCCTCGCCGCGCCTGTCCG
>DQOE01000363.1 GCA_015658765.1 Verrucomicrobiota bacterium
AAACGTCGCGAGTTGGTCGGCGGCGGACTGGAATTCGTCGTTGCGAACGACAACGACATGACTCTGGCCTACCGCCGGGAACTCGCAGGCAGGGAAACGATCGTCGCGTTCAATTTGTCGGGACAGGTGAAGACGGTCAGTTTGACCGCAGATGGCCGCCTGAAAAGCAGGGTTCTTTTGGAATCCAGTCCAGGCAGCGTGGCCGGTTTCCGGCAGAACAAGCGAACAACCGAAATTAAGCTCAATCCATATTCGGGAGTTGCACTTGGTGATGAATAATGGAGGGGATCACTTTGACCCCTTGCCACCTGAACTCTGCGGCCGCGGTTTCGCCTTTTTGAAAACATACAGCAGGTTCGGCTCGCTGACGATGTAGAGGGTGCCGCGCTTGTCAAGGGCGATGCCCTCGGCTTTGAAGATGGTTCGGCTGAGGCCGGCTTTGCCGCCGCGCAGCAACAGGCGGCTGGTCTCGATGCCGTACTTGTTGGCTTCGACGACGCAGGCCGATTCGTGGCTGAGAATGAGCAGCCGCTCGTTCTTGGCGTCATAGTGCAGGCCGGAGATATCGCGCAGGCCGCGACCGGCGAGGCTCATGAGGATGGCGGCCGGGGGAGTGTCGCTTTCCGGCTTGGGCGGGATGATTTTGAAGACGGCCGGGGAGCGTTTTTCGCGGGCGACAAAGAAGCGCTTGGCCAAGGGGTCGTACGCAATGCCCTCGAGGCCGTTGGTGGCGTTGACCTTGATGTCGGGCTTGAGCTTCTTCGCTTTTTTCCAACTGACGCCGCCGTCCTTGGGCTCGAGCTCGATGAGCACGATGTTGCCGTGCGCCTCCTCGACCACGGCAAAACGGTTTTCACCAAGCCACACAATGCCCTCGGTGTCCTCAAACTTGTTGAGGTTGATTTTGCGTTTGAGGGAGCCGTCGAGCCCAAGCTCGATGACTCGCTGCGGCGCGTCGAGCACGACGAACAGGCTGTCGCGCCCGGCGTGGTAAGTGAGGCCGGAGGCATTCTGGCTGACGCCCCCGATGACCACCGGCCCCTTGGCCAAGGTGTACTGGTCGAGGCGCGGCGGCAGCTCCGCTTGGCCAAGCGCTTGGCCAAGTATCAAGCTGACTATTATGAGTGATTCTCTCATCCGATGTCTCGCGGCGGGGCAAACTACACCCGCACCGCTGCTGTGTCACCCGCGCCGTTTTTTGTTTGCATCGGTTGCCGTTTCGGCATCGACTGCCCGCCGTTCAACCGAACCTCAGTAAACCTCATGCAACCGATTGATTATCTTGTTTTGCTTCTGTATTTCGCCGGGATGGCGGGCGTTGGTTTTTGGCTGATGCGCGGCCAGAAAAAGCAGGAGGATTTTTTCATGGCCGGCCGCAGTTTCGGCAAGTTGATGCAGACGTTTGCGGCGTTCGGCGCCGGCACCGGCTCGGCCGATCCGGTGAACACGGCGCGCGGCACGTTCCACAACGGCATGAGCGGCATGTGGAACGTGATGTATTGGCTGTTCGTCACGCCGGTGTACTGGATCAGCGCGGTGTGGTACCGGCGCATGCGCAGCCTGACGCTCGGCGACTGGTTCGTGGAGCGGTACGAGTCGAAGTCCATCGGCGTGGCTTACGCGCTGTTCGGCTGTTTTTTCTACATGACTTACGGTGCGATGATGTTCACCGCGATCGGCAAGGTGGCCGGGCCGCTCTTGGGGGAAACGTTGTTTGGGATGCCGCTGCAATACACGCTGCTGCCGTTTGTCGCGGTGATCGTCATCACTTACGGGCTGCTCGGGGGCATCGCGGCGGCGTACTGGACGGATCTTATTCAAGGCATTTGCATCATCGTGCTTTCGGTGTTGCTGATCCCGTTTGGGCTCTCGGCGGTGGTGGATAAATTTGGCAGTGACGGCGACGGGCTGATGGATGCCTTTCGCCTCATGCACGAGCAGCTCGGCGACGATAAATTCACCATCATCGGCGGCAGCACGGCGAGCGAGTTTCCGCTGTACGCCATCGTGGCGATTGTGATCATCAACATGATTGGCATCGTGCTGACGCCGCATTTCATCGTCACTGGCGGCGGCACGGCCAAGAGCGAATGGGACGCCCGCGTGGGGCTGGTCACGGGCAATTTCATCAAGCGATTCTGCACGATCGGCTGGGTGATCACTGCGTTGATCGTGCTCACGCTGTACGGCAGCGACGCGACCCTGATGGCGGACGCCGACCAAGCCTGGGGCGTGGCGACGCTCAAGCTGCTTGGGCCGCTGAACATCGGCTTGGTGGGCCTGATGGTCGCCTGTCTGCTGGCCGCGCTGATGAGCACGGTGGATTGTTTCATGATTGTCTGTGCCGCGCTGGTGGTGCGAAACATTTACCATCCGTACATCAAGCCGGACGCCACCGAGGCTGAGAGCCTTCGGCTGGCCCGCATCGTTGGCGCGTTGGTCGTCGCCGGATCGGTGGCGCTCTCGCTGACCATTTACGACATGTTCGCCAACCTGCAATTGACATGGATCGTGCCGATGCTCTTCGCCGCCGTGTTTTGGGTGGGGATGTATTGGCGGCGCGCGACGACGAGCGCCGCGTGGATCACGTTCACCTTTTGTCTGCTGTTCTTCCTCGTGCTGCCCATCGCCGTGCCCAAGCTCAGCCCCGGCGTGGCCAACAGCCCGGCGTACACACGCACGAGCCACATCATCAAGAGCACCATCACCCGAACCGCCACGCCGCTGGACGTCTCGCGCGGCCAGGCGAGTGTCGCCGGCGAGCCGATGACAGAGACCAAGCAGCGCGGCGGCGTGGCCCTCTTTTGGACCGGCAGCGTCAAGCCGGTCGGCGACGAGAAACTCAAGGAGATCGACCGCCGAAAAGTGCCGGGCGGCGAGGAGGTGGTTTACGAGTACGACTGCGAACTGAAGGGCAGCGGCCGGTTGCGACTGGACATGCTCATTATCGACAAGTTTGGCCTCAACCTGGTCTCGATGGACAAGGCGGCCATCAAAACACTCGATCTGCCGTTCGCCACGGTGGTGCCGTTCATCGTGATGATCCTCGCCAGCTTGGTCACCAAACCAAACAGCAAGGAGGCGCTCGACCGGCTGTACGTGAAAATGAAAACACCGGTCGATCCCGACCCGGCCGGCGACCGGGCGGCAATGGAGAAGAGCTACGCGCAGCCGGACCGGTTCGACGAACGCAAGCTTTTCCCCGGCAGTTCGCTGGAGTTTCAGCGGCCAACGGCGCAGGACTTCTGGGGGTTCGTCGTCTGCTTCGCCATTTGCTTCGGTGTCATCGGGCTGGCGATTTTGATCTCCCGCATCGGCACCTGACCGCTTGGCCAAGCGCTTGGTTTGTGGGCGGGATTGTTTATCATGCCGCGCATGTCGTCTGCCTTGACCGGAGAGTTTCCGAGTTACCGACCGCGCAGACTGCGCGGCTCGTCTGCGTTGCGCCGCATGGTGCGTGAGACGCGCCTGCACGCCGACCAACTCGTGCTGCCGCTATTCGTCCGCCCCGGTCGCAAGGTCCGCAATGCCGTGTCGTCGATGCCGGGGGTGTTTCAACTTTCGATCGACGAAGCGGTGCGCGAGGCGGCGGCGGCGCACAAAACCGGCGTCCCGGCGGTGATCCTGTTCGGCATCCCGCCGAAGAAGGACGTGCGCGCCTCGGGTGCCTACGCCAAGAACGGCATCGTGCAAAAGGCGGTGCGGCAGTTGAAGCGCGACCTGCC